>NZ_NWQG01000066.1:0-2383 GCF_002529485.1 Mesorhizobium sanjuanii | reverse complement strand
CCCTCAGCGCCGGCGCGCTGCAACCGCCTTGGTCGGCAGCGCCGGCAATTCCTCCATCACCCGGCTCAGCGGGAAGATGGCGATCGCCTCGGTGCCTTCGCGCAGTTTGGAATGGAGTTCGAATTGACCGCCATGCATGGCGAGCAGGCCCTGCACGATCGGCAGGCCAAGCCCGGTGCCTTGTTCGGCGCTCTTGATGGCGATCGAGCCCTGGCCGAAGGCGGACAGCACGACCGGAATCTCGTCTTCCGGAATGCCAGGTCCATTGTCCTTGACCGAAAGATATTGCCCGCCACCGGCCGTCCAGCCGACGCGCACGCGGATCTCGCCGCCGGTCGCGGTGAACTTGATGGCGTTGGACAACAGATTGAGCGCGATCTGCCGCACCGCGCGCTCGTCAGCAAACAGGCGCGGCAAGGCGCTTTCGAAGTCCTGGACGATGCGGATATCCTTGTTGCGCGCCTTCAGCTCCATCATATGGCAGCAATCCTCGACGACGGAGAGCAGCATCATCGGTTCCTCGTTGAGCTGATAGCGGCCAGCTTCGATGCGCGAAAGGTCGAGGATTTCGTTGATCAGGTCGAGCAGATGCTGGCCGGACTCATGGACGTCGCGAGCATAGTCGCGATAGGTGGGGTTGCTCATCGGTCCGAGCACCTCGTTCGACATCACCTCGGAAAAACCGAGAATGGCGTTGAGCGGCGTCCTGAGCTCATGGCTCATCGATGCCAGAAAGCGCGACTTTGCCAGATTGGCGTCTTCCGCCCGCCGCCGTGCTTCGTCCGACATCGACTTCGCCGTCTCGACCTCGGCGACAAGCGCATCCTTTTCGGAGCGGAATGACAGAAGCATCAGGGACGCGCGGTTAAGATGGCGCGCCACATAGGCGAAGAAGGGCAGTGATACGACCAGCAAGCCAACCATGATCAGTTCAACCGGCGTCCACAGCCTTGCACCGGCATAGGCATAAACCGCCACCGGAATGGCGAAGATCGCCAGCAGTGCACCGTGCAGCGACGAGGCCGTGATCGCCGTCGCCGCCATGGCAAGCAGCAGCACGACCGCCTTGATCAGATGGAACTGGTCGATCTGGCAGGCGTCGCAGCCGAGCCAGGCGAACCAGGTCCAGCCGAGACCACAAAGGAAATGGCCGATCAGGAAATCCCTGCGCGTTTGCGGCGGGTTGATCTCGGCGGCTTCCGTGCGGTCGATGCGCCCGGCCATGAATGCAACGATGGCGTAGCAGATGAGCATGAAGAGTGCCCAGACGCCGATCTCCTTGCCCATCCCTGCAAACAGGCCCGTCGCGGCAACCGCCAGGACGAGAAGCGGAACGGCGATCGCGCTGCCGATCATCGAACGGGCGTGGAGTTTCAGAAGCTCGCGATCGAAACCAGGATTGCCCGCCTGCTGCGAAAGACGGTCGCGCGTCTTGCGGACCGCGCGCGCGACATCGCTGTTGCGATGGCGTTTCCTGCGGTCCACAATAAACTTGTCCGCTGTGTTCGAGCGTTGCAAGGGCATGGAGACTTCAATTTATGCGGGCAGCGGTTTCAAATTGTTAAGCTACGTTCGAATGATTAACCAACGGTTTGCCATATGAGCCGTTCGTGGTCGCGGCGGCCGCGCCGACGGTACGCTCCGCCGCGGCCGCCAAGCCTGTGGCGCAGGCTGGTGGACTACGGGCTGACCGTCATTGCCCTTGGCCTGTTGATCCTCCTGGCCGCACGCCTCGACCGGATCGAGACACGCAAGACGGAAGGGGCGGCGATCGTCAACGACGGCGATACGATCACGCTGGGCACCGAGCGCATCCGCATGCGCGGCATCGACGCGCCGGAATATTCGCAGATCTGCCGCAGGGGCGGCACCGACTATCCCTGCGGCAAGCTGGCGCGACAGTCGCTGGTGCGGCTGATATCCGGCAAACCCGTCTCCTGCACCGGCTGGCAGCGCGACCGCTACGGCAGGCTGCTCGGCGAGTGCAAGGCCGGCGGCAAGGATCTCAACCGCGCCCAGGTCGAAGCCGGCTGGGCGATCGCCTATGGCGATTTCGAAACTGAGCAAGCTGCCGCGCGCAGCGGCAAGGTCGGCATCTGGGCCGGCACCTTCGACGAACCGCATGATTGGCGCGAGAGCCATGGTCGCGAAATGGTCGAAAGGAAACACGGCACCCTGGCTTCGATCGGCGATGCCTTGCGAGAAATTTTTCGCTTCTGGTGATGACAACCCTATAGTTGTCGCAACGAGCCAGAGGACTGGGAGGATGGAATGAAGCTCTTCGACGGCGGCCGCGCCCCCAACCCGCGGCGGGTTCGCGTTTTCCTCGCCGAAAAGGGGCTGGAGGTACCGCTGGTGCCCGTCGACATGGGCGCGCTTGAGC
>NZ_NWQG01000065.1:0-75434 GCF_002529485.1 Mesorhizobium sanjuanii | reverse complement strand
GGTACCGCTGGTGCCCGTCGACATGGGCGCGCTTGAGCACAGGCAGCAGCCGGTCAGCTCACGCAACCCGTTGCAGCGGTTGCCGGTGCTGGAACTCGACGACGGCACGATCATCACTGAATCCGTCGCCATCTGCCGCTATTTCGAGGAACTGCATCCCGAGCCGGCGCTGTTCGGACGCGGCGCGCTCGGCAAGGCCAGGGTCGAGATGTGGCAAAGGCGCATGGAGCTCAACCTGCTCGGTTGCGTCGCCGCCGCGTTCCGGCACATTCACCCGGCGATGAAGGAATGGGAGATCCCGCAAATTCCCGAGTGGGGCGAGGCCAACAAGCCCAAAGCCCTCGAATTCCTGAGGCTGCTGGACAGTGAGCTGGCGCAAAGGGAATTCGTTGGCGGCGACGCCTATTCGATCGCTGACATCACCGGGCTGATCGCCATCGACTTCATGAAGCCGGCGCGGATCAGAGTGCCGGAAGACTGCGCCAACGTGCTACGCTGGCATCAGGCGATCTCCAGCCGGCCAAGTGCCGCCGCCTGAGAATGAAGCTGGGAATGAGCGAAGAACTCGACCGCTTCACCGCGACGGTACGTGCCTGCCGTATCTGTGTCGAAAACCCGATCGGCCGGCCGTTGCCGCACGAGCCGCGCCCGGTGCTGAGACCCTCGTCGAGCGCCCGCATCCTGATTGCCAGCCAGGCACCAGGCACCAAGGTGCATATGTCCGGCATGCCGTTCACCGATGCATCGGGCGATCGGCTGCGAAGCTGGCTGGGCGTCAGCCGCGAAGAGTTCTACGACACTTCAAAATTCGCCATCGTGCCGATGGGCTTCTGCTTTCCCGGCCAGGATGCCAAGGGCGGCGACCTGCCGCCGCGCCGTGAATGTGCACCGGCATGGCGCGCGCCGCTGATGGCGCTGATGCCGCGGATCGATCTCGTCCTGACGATCGGCATCTACGCACAATCCTGGCATATGGGTGTCGCACGCCGGCCGTCGCTGACGGAGACGGTGATGGACTGGCAGGCGATCTGGGATGCACCCGGCAACCCGAAAGTGCTGCCGCTGCCGCACCCCTCGTGGCGCAACACCGGCTGGCTGAAGCGCAACCCGTGGTTCGAAATGGATTTGCTGCCATTTCTGCGGTCGGAAATCCGCTATCGCCTCGGCTGAGGTGTCAGCAAGAAATCACTCGCTTTTGCGCCATTTGGCAGAATTTCTTTCTTGTGAAAGGGCAAAATAAGAGGGATTATAGCTAAACTATTCCCCGGGGAGGACCCAATGGACCGCCTTGACAGAAAAATTCTCCGCCTCCTGCAGGAGGACGCGACGCTCGCGGTCGCCGATGTCGCCAAGAAAGTCGGGCTGTCGACCACGCCGTGCTGGCGGCGTATCCAGAAGCTTGAGGAGGAAGGCGTCATCAAGCGGCGTGTCGCCATTCTCGACCACGAGAAGGTCAATGTACGCGTCACCGTCTTTGTGTCGATCCGCACCAATTCGCACAGCCATGAATGGCTGCGGCGCTTCTCGGAGGTCATCCAGGAATTTCCCGAAGTGGTCGAGTTCTACCGCATGAGCGGCGATGTCGACTATCTCTTGCGCGTGGTGGTGCCCGACATCGCCGCCTATGACGCCTTCTACAAGCGGCTGATCGCCAAGATCGAGATCCGCGACGTGTCGTCTTCCTTCGCCATGGAGCAGATCAAATACACGACCGAAATGCCGCTCGACTATATGGTGCTGGATAAGGAATCGGGCGCCAACGCTGCCTGAAGTTCGGTCGCTTAGTTCTTCTTTTTGTTGAGGAAACTCCACGGCGAATTCGCCGGCAACGTGATCGTGTCCGGCACCTTGTCGACGCCCATCACCTCGGCCTTGCGCACCGTGTAGCCCGACTGGATGACGCTGACGCCGTCGAGGATGAAAAGCTGACTTTTCTCCATGCCCGGCTTCAAGGCGCCGGTCACGGAGACGGGCTGGTAGGCCTCCGACATCGTGTAGGGATGGGCAGGCGTGACCAGCACGATCTGATTGGGCGGCGGTGTCGGCATGTGGCTGCAGGCGCCCGTCCAGGGCACCAGCAGGAACTGATAGACGAGGTCGCCGTCACGGTCGACCGGCAGGGCATAGCCCGCAAGCTGGACGGTTTTGTCCTGCAAATCGAGCGACAGGGTCTCGCCATGATCGGGCATTTTTGCCGCGATCATCGGCAGTCCGACGCTTTCGGCGGCGGCCTGCGTTGCGGGGCGTAGATCCCTCCAGAATATGTGCGCGGTCTCGGCCGAGGCATCGGCGGAGCTGGAGACGAACAGCACCGCTGCGAGCGCTGCTGCTGATTTGAGACGGTTGCGCATTGGTTGGGGCCGCTTCCTTGGTTGAAGTAAAGACTCCGCCACCGATGACGTCAACGGTCGAGCCGCATCACATGTCGGCGAGAACCGGCCATGCCGATCTCGTGGAACCCGCGCGCGACGAACATGTCGCGAAAGCCCATGAAACGGTAGCTCGGCGACTCCTGGTCGACGGGGTAGGCTTCGATCGTCATGGCGCCTTTGGCGAAGGCGTGATCGATGGCGGCGTCGAGCAGCGCGACCGCAAGTCCACCGCGGCGCAAAGCCATTGGCACGTAGAAGCAGACGATCGACCAGATGCCCTCGCCATCGTCCTGCAGCCGCGAAAGCTTGCGATAGGTCTCTCGTGGCGCAATCGAGCACCAGCCGACGGTCTTGCCTCCGAGATGAGCGAGAATACCGACCGGCGTGCCGGCACCGATCAGCGCCATCATCGCCCGTTTCCTCTCATCACTGGCTGCATGCTCGCGGTTATCGAGATTGCGCCAGGCCATGCACCAGCAGTATTTCGGTCCGCCCGGCTGCTCGAACAGCATCTCGAAATCGCCGCGTGTCGATGGCGTCACCTCCGTGAAGCGGATTTCGCTCCAGTCAGCCTTTCCTGGCGGCGAGCCGCTCGATCGTTTTGGCATCGGAAAGCTCCCTCGCGGCATCCTTGCCGATCCACCGCGCCGTCTTGTCGGTCGAGATAGCCAGTTTTTGCGCCAAGGCAAGGGCGGGGCCGTGCATGTCCATCGAGCGCTTGCCGATAGAACGAAGAGCCCAGTTCACGGCCTTCTTCACGAGATTGCGACTGTCGGTGGCATGCGCTTCAATGATCGGCAGGAAGTCGAGGAAGGTTGCCGCTGGCTCTTTCTTCCGGTGGACGACCGACCATGCCATCATGGCAAAAGCCGTGCGTCGAACGAATTCCCGTTCGTCGGCCGCGAACTCGTAGATCAGTTCCCTCCAGGAATCCGTATCGACAAAGAGATCGGAGACACCGTCGACGATATCCCACGAGTCGAAAGACGCCGCCCATCGTCTTGCATCGGCAGCAGAAAACCGTTTCGGGTCGGCGGTGACGGAAGCGATGAATTGCGCCTCCACGACACCTGTCCGCCATAGCTCAAAGGCACGCTCATGGTTGCGCTTGATCTTCCTGGCAATCTGCCGCTGCACGCCATGCGAGATGCCGAGCGCCCGTTCGATCTTGATGCCATAGCGCAGCATGCCGAGGCGATTCTCTTCCGAGCCGATCGAGCGCAGATGGGCGACTATTTCCTCGGCGCTGGATTGAGACGAAAGCTCGGCCATCGCGAAAAACCTATTTTTCCAGGCGCGCCAGCAACGAGGACGTATCC
This sequence comes from Mesorhizobium sanjuanii, assembly GCF_002529485.1. Classification (NCBI taxonomy): domain Bacteria; kingdom Pseudomonadati; phylum Pseudomonadota; class Alphaproteobacteria; order Hyphomicrobiales; family Phyllobacteriaceae; genus Mesorhizobium; species Mesorhizobium sanjuanii. Next base: position 71,743 of record NZ_NWQG01000065.1, on the reverse strand, counting down.
CAGCGCTTGCCGCCCATCGCCTGCACGTCCTTGTAGAACTGGTCGACAAGTGCCGTCACCGGTAGCTTGGCGCCGTTGCGGTCGGCCTCCGCCAGGCAGATGCCGAGATCCTTGCGCATCCAGTCGACGGCGAAGCCGAAATCGTACTTGCCGGCATTCATCGTCTTGTGGCGGTTCTCCATCTGCCACGAGCCGGCGGCGCCCTTTGAGATCACCTCGATGACTTTTTCGATGTCGAGCCCGGCCTTCTTGCCGAAATGAATACCCTCGGCCAATCCCTGGACGAGGCCGGCAATGCAAATCTGGTTGATCATCTTGGTGAGCTGACCGGCACCTGCCGGTCCCATCAGCCCGACCATGCGGGCATAGGCGTCGATGACGGGTTTTGCCTTGTCGAAGGCTTTTTGTTCGCCGCCGACCATTACCGTCAGCACGCCGTTCTCGGCGCCTGCCTGGCCGCCGGAAACCGGTGCGTCGAGAAACGAAAACCCGCGACCTAGCGCCTTTTCCGCCAGTTCGCGCGCGACTTCAGCCGACGCGGTGGTGTTGTCGATGAAGATGGCTCCCTTTTTCATCGACTGAAAAGCGCCATCGGCGCCGATCGTTACCGAACGCAGGTCGTCATCGTTGCCGACGCAGGAAAAGACGAAATCCTTGCCTTCGGCAGCCTCGGCCGGTGTCGCGGCAAGGCTGCCGCCATGCTGGCCAACCCATTGCTCGGCCTTTGCCCTGGTGCGGTTGTAGACGGTGACCTCGTGGCCACCCTTGCTCTTGAGATGCCCGGCCATCGGATAACCCATGACGCCAAGACCGAGGAATGCCACCGATGCCATAAACTTACCTTCCACAGAAACAGAATTTGCCGCGGCAGCTCTAGCGCATGGTCGCCAGAATCGGAATCGGTTTTTTGAATGGGCGCGCCCGATCGCGTCAACGTTTCAGATGAATGGTGATCCGGCGTTCGATCCACTCGACCCCGTGACGCAATATCTCGACCATCACCAGATAGACGATGGCGACCCAGACATAGGCCTGGAAGTCGAAGGACTTGGCGTAGGCGAGCTTTGCATTGCCCATCAGGTCGTAGACCGTGATGATGGCAACGATGGCCGAGGCCTTGATCATCAGAACGAGTTCATTGCCGTAGGGTCGCAAGGCGACGATCAGCGCCTGCGGCAGGATGATCTTGCGCAGCGTCTGCAACTTGTGCAGGCCGAGTGAGGCAGCGCCTTCCCACTGGCCTCTCGGAACGCTCTCGATGGCGCCGCGCAGGATTTCCGCCTGATAGGCGGCAGTGTTGAGCGCAAAGGCAAACACGCCGCAGTTGAAGGCATCGCGGAAAAACCACCATAGACCCACGGACTGGAGCTGCACCCGAAAGGAGCCCAGCCCGTAATAGACCAAATAGACCTGGACCAGCAGCGGTGTGCCTCGGAAGAAATAGACGTAGCAATAGGCAAGCCCGGACAACAACCGGTTCCTCGACATGCGGCCATAGGTGACGGGCAGCGAAAAGATCGCGCCGACCACCATCGAAATGATCACGAGCGCTAGCGTGGTTCCCAGTCCCTGCAGATAGGCAGGCGCATATTTGGCGAAGAACTCACCATTCCAGGCGTAGACCAGGTAGGCGACGATGCCGATGCCGAAGACAATCCAGAAGCCAACGAGTGCGTAGCCCACAATACGGGCAGGCGGCCAGCCGCGCGCCGGCGGCGGTGGACGTTCGACGGCGATGGTCTGGCTGACGCTCATCGTGCCTCCCTCCGCCCCAGTGAGCGCAAGATGAACCCGGTGGCGACCGACGACAGGATGGCCAGGATGAGGAAGACCATTGCCGCGACGCTGTAGAACAGGAAGGAATGCTTGGTGACGCGGGCCGCCACGCCGGCATTGCGCAAGGTTTCCGCCAGATTGACGACCGACACCAGAGCGGTGTCCTTGAGCAAGCTCAGCCAGCAGTTCTCTAGACCAGGGAAGGCGATGCGCAGTAGTTGCGGCAGGATCACCTTGCGCATCGTCTGCCATTTCGACAGCCCGATCGCGTAGCCACCCTCGTACTGGCCTTTGGGGATAGCGCGAAAGGCCGAAAGGAACACTTCGCTGGTATAGGATGAAAAGATCAGCGACAGCACGATCATGCCGGCGATGAAACTGTCAACATCGACCGTCGCTTCCGGCCTGAACAGGCGGATGACGTACTGCAATAGGATGGGCATGCCGAAGAAGAACAGGAAAAGCGTCACCAGTTCCGGCAGGCCGCGAAACATAGTGGTGTAGATGTTGGCGGCCAGCCGTAGCGATGGTTCTTCGGACTGCTTGGCCCAGGCTACGAAAAAACCGATCGTCAGGCCGATGGGCAGTGTGGCCAGCGCAAGCGCGACGGTGACCATCGCACCAGAAGCAATGTCGTCAAGCCAGCCATCCGGTCCCCAACTGAGAAGCGTCCATATGCTCTGGCTTGGCATTGACCGGTCTTAATCTCCGCGATGGTCCAACATGAGGATGGACGACGGCGGGAGACCCCGCCGTCGTGACCGTCTTTGTCAGGATTCGGCGCCGTAGACGTCGAACTTGAAGTACTTGTCGTTGATTTCCTTGTATTTTCCGTTGGCGCGGATGGCGTCGATGGCGGCATTGAACTGGTTGACCAGATCGGTTTCGCCCTTTCGCACGGCAATACCGGCGCCCGGTCCAAAGATTTCGACCGGCTGCGGGTTCGGCGTACCGAGAATCTTGCAGCAGGCGCCGTCCGGCGTGTCTAGCCATTGGCTCAGCACGACGATGTCGTCTTCAATGGCGTCAAGACGGCCATTGGCGAGATCGGCCTGCTCCTCGGGGCTGCTCGGATAGCCCTTGATGGTGCTGTCCGTGTAGGTCTTCGAGGCATAGTTGAAGTGCGTTGTCGTGGTGGCAACGCCGACGGTCTTGCCAGCCAGATCCTCCTTGGTCACGCCCTTCAGGGTGGTGTCTTTCGGTGCGGCGAGCGCCGAGGGGGTATTGTAGTATTTGTGGGTGAAATCGACCTTCTCGGCTCGTTCCGGGGTGATCGACATCGAGGCTACGATGGCGTCGAACTTGCCAGCCTGGAGCGCCGGGATGATGCCATCCCAGTCCTGGGCGACGAAGGTACATTTCACCTTCATCTCGTCGCAAAGCGCCTTGGCGATGTCGATGTCGAAGCCTACGAGCTGGCCGTCGGCGGTAAGGTTGTTGAACGGGGGGTAGGCGCCTTCAGTGCCGATTCTCAAGGTTTTTTCCTGAGCCTGGGCAACGCCAAGCGTCAGCAGCGCCGCCGATGCGGCGAGCGCTATACGCAGTGCAATACGCATGATAGTCCTCTCTTTATGGTCCCGGCCGTCGTCCCTAACGGCTCTGTGGGCGGTGCTTTTGACCGCCCGCTGGCGCAATACTCCCAATATTTTCCAAGAAAAAGCAACTGCAAAACCGTCAGTTGCGGGATTTGTATTCCCGGAAAATGCTGACGCTGGGGCAGGCGTGGAGAAAGGAAAGCAGCGACCGAGTCGTCTTCCGGCGTGCCGTCAGCGCGTCAAACCTGTCGTGCGCTCGACGAAGTCGGCAATCGATTTCGTGTCGTCGAGATCGAAGACCGGCAGGCTTTCGCCGGAGACTGCAAAGTCGGCCGCCACGGCGACGACATACGGATCGCCTGCCGAAAGCGGTGTCCTGTCCCTGGCCTCCAGACGCCGCGTCTCGATCTTGTTGTGCGTCTCGCGCTTGTAGCCCTCGACCAGCACGATGTCGGATGGCGCCAGCCGCGACAGGATTTCGTCCAGCTTTGGTTCGTCCTCACCGCGCAATTCGTGCATCAGCGCCCAGCGCCTGCCCGAAACGATGGCGACTTCCGTAGCCCCGGCGTGCCTGTGGCGAAAGCTGTCCGTTCCCGGCTTGTCGATGTCGAAATCGTGATGGGCGTGCTTGACCGTCGCGACTTTCCAGCCGCGCCGAGCGAGTTCGGCGACCAGCTTTTCGGTCAGTGTGGTCTTGCCGGAATTCTTCCAGCCGGTGATGCCGAAGACGCGTTTCATCATGGGTCAATGCTCTGCAACAGACGCTCGGCCGCCGCAAGGTCGTCTGGTGTATTGATGTTGAAGAACGGGTCGATCTCGTGCTCGCCGGATTTCAGCAGCGAAAACTCCACCTCGACAAAGCCATGCCGTTCGATGAAGGCGGAGACACGCCTGATGTCCTCGTCGACCAGAAACCGCCGCAGGGCCGCGCGCGCCTCTGTCGGCCAGAGCGCGAAGGTCGGATGCCATTTGCCACCCGAACAGGCTACTGCGATCGAACCAGGGCGCGCGCCGGCTGCCGCAACCAGCCGTTCAACCAGATCCCGCGGCAGGAAGGGCGTGTCGCCGGCAGCCGTGGCGAGTGCTTCGCAGGAGGTGTCGGCGGCAGCCCATTCGAGGGCGGTCAGGATGCCGGCAAGCGGGCCGGCAAAGCCTTCCACCACATCGGCAAGCACCGGAAGTTCAATCCCGGCGAACCGTGCAGGATCGCCATTGGCGCTGAGCGCCAGCGGTCCGACCTGCGGCGCAAAGCGCGAAGCGACATGGTCCAACAGGCTGTCGCCGCCAAGCGCAAGCAGGCTCTTGTCGCCGCCGCCCATTCGCCGCGACCGGCCGCCGGCCAGAATGATCCCTGCAATATCTTGGCCCATCGTCTGCTGCCTATACATCCGTTACAACGGACGGTCTTCAACGATTGGGCCTATATGCCGTCCGGCGCCATGTCGGGTCCAGCGCTTTCGGCGGCCGGTTTTTGCCGGCCGACAACCCGTTCGCGGTAGAGCGCGTAGAGGCCGGAGCCGATGATGATGGTGGCGCCCACGGTCATGGGAAGGTCTGGAACGTCGCCGAAGATGACGAGGCCAAGCAGAATCGACCAGAGCAGGGCAGTGTAGCGGAACGGCGCGATGAAGGAGATGTCGCCCACCCGCATCGCCATGATGATGAACTGGTAGCCGATGATTATGAGCACCGCGGCGAGCGCCAGCAGCGCCGTGCTTTCCGCCGTCATCGGCGTCCAGCCGCCCATCGGCGAAAGCAGCGCCGCACCCAGGATCGTCATGGCAAGTGCGGTCGCGGTCGATACCAGCAAGGTCGGAATGGCCTGGGGAATGCGCTTGGTGGCGAGGTCGCGCACCGCACAGCAGGCGACGCTCGCCAGCGCCAGCAGCGAATAGAGACTGAAGCCTTCGAAGCCAGGCCGCACGATGATCATCACGCCGGCAAAACCCACGGCGATGGCCAGCCAGCGCCGCCAGCCGACGTGTTCATTGAACACCAGCGCTGCCCCCATCGTCACAGCCAGCGGCAGTGCCTGCAGCACGGCCGAGACATTGGCGATCGGCAAATGGGCCAGCGCGACGAGGAACGATACAGTGGCGCCGGCCTCGCCTGCAACGCGCACCGCCACCATCGGCTGCAGCATGGAGGAGAGGTTGGCGAGTGCGCCGCGCTGCCAGGCGAGCAGGCCGACGAAGAGCGCCGAGAAGGCGCCCCGGACGAGCATGACCTGCGCCATGTTCATCGTTTCCGACGAAACCTTGGTGATAGCGTCGTTGAGGGTGAAGCCGATCATAGCCACCACCATGAACAGCGCGCCGCGAAGATTTGGCGAAAGAGGCAAGGGTGGCGTTTCCGGTTATGCTTCGGATCAAGTCTGTAGCAGCCGGTCACAGAACAGCAACGCCAAAGGTCTGGGCCACGGTTTTCGTTGTGGCCCAGACCATCCACCCGCAAGTGCCACGGAATTATTGCGGCGTCAGTATTTCGGTGCCGTTGCCATCCTTGCCGGCTATCGTCCACAGGCCGTGCAGCGAACCGTCTTCCTGGACCTTGTAGACAACAAGACCGACCGCCTTGCCCATGACGTAGCCGGCCGAAAAGGCATCGTCGTTTCGCATGCAGATGCCGTCCGAGGACGAGCCGCCAATTTCCCAATGGATCGTGCAGGTCGTCTCGCTGGTCAGCGTGACGGTTGCCTCGCCGCCATAGGACGATCCGTCGAAATTGGTGCCCGCGACCGTGTAGGTGCCGCCGATCGATTGGGCAGCCGCGGGCACGGATGCCAGCCCAAGCAATGCCAGAGAAAGAATGAGTTTGCCCATAGTGTATTCCCCCATGGAGCGAAGAGCCGCTCCGCAGGGAGGCTAGGCTGGAACGCCCCAGCGGTAAATCAGCAACTGCTTGCGGACTAGACTTTTTCTGGGTGCCCGCGAAAGGCTCACGGCCCTTTGAGGCTGCTCGTGATCGGCCCGACAAGCGCGTCGTATTTCGATTTCAGCGCAGGCGGGTACTCGATCCAGACGGTGTGGATGACGCGATCCTTTCCGAACAGACGGCGCTCATAGAAGATATTTTCATCCTTGAGCCCTGACAGCACCGCCCAGTCCTTGCCGGTCTTGCTGTAGGTGATCTTGTAGCCTGGTCTTTGGCTGGCTTTCTCGGCGGTGACAAAACCTTTAGGGGTATCGTCGTCGATGTTGAGAATGCCCGAGCAGATCAGGCTGGCGCCGTCGGCGCTGAGCCATTGCTGCCCGTCGCCATTGTCTGGCTCAGGTTGGCGATCAGTGAAAATCTCATCCGGAAAGGTGCAGACGGTGCCGAAACGCGCATTGGTATAGGTGAACGGGGCGGCCACCGACGTGGTTGCCGCTATCGTCATAAACAACACCAGAATCGATCGAGCGTGCCTCATTCCGGGCCTCCACGGCCGATGACCGGAAGTGATCTTGCACGAAGTTGGTGAAAGAATCAGCCGCCGGTGACGCTCATGTGCCTTGACACCGATGGACGGTTGGTGCGGCGGTCGATGATGAAATCATGGCCCTTCGGCTTGCGGCCAATGGCTTCATCGATGGCTTCGGCGACCAATTCGTTGCCTTCGGACGCGCGCAACGGTGCACGCAGGTCGGCGGCATCCTCCTGACCCAGGCACATATAGAGCGTGCCGGTGCAGGTCAGCCGGACGCGATTGCAGCTCTCGCAGAAATTATGCGTCATCGGCGTGATGAAGCCGAGGCGGCCGCCGGTCTCGGCGACGTGAACGTAACGGGCCGGCCCGCCGGTCTTGTAGGGAATGTCGGCCAGCGTGAACTGCCGCTCCAGCGAAGCGCGCAGCAGCGACAGCGGCAGATACTGGTCGGTGCGATCGGCGTCGATCTCGCCCATCGGCATGGTTTCGATGACCGTCAATTCCATGCCGCGGCCATGCGCCCAGCGCAGCATGTCGGGCAGCTCGGCGTCGTTGAAATCCTTCAACGCCACCGCGTTGAGCTTTACCTTAAGGCCGGCCGCCTGGGCGGCGTCGATGCCCTCCATGACCTTACCGAGATTACCCCAGCGGGTGATCTGGTGGAATTTGTCGGCATCGAGCGTATCCAGCGAGACGTTGATGCGCTTGACCCCACTATCGGCGAGCTCGGCGGCAAAACGCGAAAGCTGCGAACCGTTGGTGGTGAGCGTCAGTTCTTCCAGAGCGCCGCTCTTGAGGTGACGCGAAAGCTGGCGCACCAGATGCATGATGTTCTTGCGCACCAGCGGCTCGCCGCCGGTCAGGCGCAGTTTCCTGACACCTTTTTCGATGAAGACCGTGCACAGCCGGTCGAGTTCCTCAAGCGACAAAAGATCCTTCTTGGGAAGGAACGTCATGTCTTCGGCCATGCAATAGGTGCAACGGAAATCGCAGCGGTCGGTGACCGACACCCTGAGATAGCTGATCGTGCGACCGAAAGGATCGATCATGTCCATGCTATGCGCTTCCCGTGGCCGCGAACGGCGTCGTTATATCTAACTATGTGATACGATCCAGCCCGCCATTCAAGATAGAACGTCTCGATCTCTGGTAACATCCCGCCGCCGACAGATCGTGTCGGAAGTTTCAAAGCGACCTTTTCCCGCTGAGCAAAGCGGCGTAGGGAAGGGCACATTGATGCGGGATCTATCACCATGACGGCGCCGAAGGAACTCAGGGTCTCGAAGGACCGCAGGCTGCTGACCGTGACCTTCCCCGATCATCAGCCGATCGAATTGCCGGCGGAGCTTCTGCGCGTCGCCTCGCCGTCGGCCGAAGTGCAGGGCCATTCGCCAGAACAGCGCGTGACCGTTCCCGGCAAGCGCAACGTCGCGATCCTCAAGATCGAGCCGGTCGGCAATTATGCCATCCGCATCACCTTCGACGATTTCCACGACACCGGCATCTTCACCTGGAATTACCTGCATACGCTGGGCCATGAGAAGGAGGCACGCTGGACCGCCTATCTCGCCGAACTGCAGGAGAAGGGCCTGAGCCGCGATCGTTAGGCAACCTCTGCCCCGGTCCCTGGCGACCCAAGAGTCGTCATAATCTCGTTGGTGTCATGGTAAAACGGCGTGCCTTCGATCAGGCGACCGTCCTTGAAACGCAAAACTTCCGCAAATGGCTGTACGACAACGGCACCATTTGCACGAGCAGTCAGGCGGAGCGTGCAGCTCATGTACACCATGTCATCGTTTTGGGCGGCCTGAAGACCTTCCACAGCCACATCGCTCCATATTTCCCGCATCTTGTGGAAAAGAGCACCGATGCCGTCCAGGCCCCTCCAATCACCGGCATAGGGCAGCGATCGCGGCTCATGCACAACGACCTCGGCGTGGAATGCGCCGGCAAGCATATCGACGCTGTCGGAGTCTGAGCGCAGGAAGCGCATCTCAACGTCGAACATGTTTTCGAGAAGTTCCATGGCGGTGCTTCGCTGACCGAGTGTTTCGTCCATTGTTGATCTCCGTTTGCCAGCACGATCCGTTTCATGCGGTCAGCACGGCTTGCCCTATTATGTCGTCACCTCGACACCCGTTTCCCGACTGCCAGCCGCTGGCGCGTCGCTAAACGTCATGTCGCTAAAACGTCATGGAGTTGGGATAACGCCGGCAAAGGTTCGGAGACGAAAAATGTCCGCCATAACCACGGTCGAACAGCTCGAAGCCCTTTATGGCCCGCCCGGCCAAGCGTCGGTGGTCAAGGAACTCGACCATGTCATCCCCGAATACGCCGCCTTCATCGAAGCCTCGCCCTTCGTCGCGCTGGCGACCTGTGGGCCGGAAGGGCTGGACTGCTCGCCACGCGGCGATCTTGCCGGCTTCGTGCGTATCCAAGACCCGAAAACCCTGATGATGCCGGACCGGCGCGGCAACAACCGCGCCGATTCGCTGAAAAACATCATCAGGGATTCGCGCGTCGGGCTGCTGTTCCTGGTGCCTGGCTCCGGCACCACGTTGCGCGTCAACGGCCGCGCCACTATCACCACCGACACCGCGCTTTGTGCCTCCTTCACCGTCGAAGGCAAGCCGGCGCGCTCGGTCACGATTGTCGATGTCGATTCGGTCTATTTCCAGTGCGCCCGGGCCATTGTCCGATCGGAACTGTGGAACCCGGCAAGACATGTCGATCCAAAATCGTTGCCGACACCGGGAAAGATCCTGGAGGTCACCAGCCGCAAGAACATCGACGGCGAGGCCTACGACAAGGAATGGCCTGAACGGGCAAAGAAGACGATGTGGTAAGCCGGCCGCGAGGGCGGTCGAACCAATCACGCCTCCTTCAGCACCTCATAGATCTTGCGCATCTGCTCGCCGATCATGTCGCACTGTTCCGGCGTCGACTGGCTCATCGCCTTCTCGATCAGCGCCATGTGGATCTTCAGCGCCTGCATCAGCAATTCCGTGCCGGCCTCGGTCAAAGTCAGCCGCAGGACCCGCTTGTCCTTCTCGTCGCCTTCGCGGCGCAGCAGGCCCCGGGTCTCGAGCTGCGGCAAAAGCATGGTGATGTTGGAGCGGCCGACCAGCAGCCGCCTGGCGAGATCGTGCTGCGACATGCCGGGGTGGCGGTAGAGGTTCATCAGCACATCGAGCTGCGCCGGCTTCAGGTCCAGCGGCGCGAGCTTCACCGCCAGCGTGCGTTCCAGCACATGGCAGGCGCGCGCCACCGCGACCCAGTTGCGAAAACGCGGGTTGTCCCAGGGCAGCTCTTGCTTAATGTTCATGTTTGAACTATTATGTTCATGCTTGAACGAATGGATGGATCGCCACTATGGCATCATTTGGACTGAAGGTCATCCGGGGCGTGTTTGGCGCCGCCGAACATGTCGCCCCCCGCCTTACCGGGCGAGCGGCGTTCGAATTGTTCTGCCGCACGCCGAACGCCAGGGCTTTGAGCGATGGGGAGCGCCGCGCCGTCGATCGCGCCGCCGCTTTCATGACTGAAGCCCGCCACCATCGGCTGAAGACCGCGAAGGGCTGCGTCATGGTACACGAGTTCCGGCCCGAGTCGGGCAGAGCGGCTGAAGGCACCGTTCTTGTCATCCATGGCTGGCGCTCACGCACCGAATATATGCGTGCGCTGATCGAGGGCTATCGCGATGCCGGCTACAGGGTCGTTTCGCTCGACCTGCCTGGCCACGGCCAGTCGCAAGGCCGCCGGCTGACATTGGTCAGCGCGGTCGATGCCGCGCGGCTCGCCGGCGAATGGTTCGGCCCGTTCGCGGCGGTTGTCGGCCATTCCTTCGGCGGCGCCGTAGCCGCGAACGCCGTCGCGGGATCGGTCAAGAACATCCCGCCGCTGGCGGCCGAGCGGCTGGTGCTCATCGCGGCGCCGAGTTCCTTGCCGGCAATCTTCACCGATTTCAGCCGCATGCTCAATGTCGGCCCGCGTTCGCAGGCCGCCATGGCCGACAGGGTCGAACACATCGCCGGCCGGCCGCTGCACGAATTCACCGGCGACCGTCAGCTTGCCAGCAGGCCGGTGCCGACGCTGGTCATCCATGCGCCGGACGATCGCGAAGTGTCCGCCGATCATGCAAGGCTCTACGCGGAAGCCGGCGACCATGTCCGGCTCCACTGGGCAGACGGGCTCGGCCACCGCCGCATCCTCGCCGACAAGGGCGTGGCCGAAAACGCCATCGGCTTCGTCACCAGCCAACCGGGGCCGGTTTCGCTGCACTGACGCTAATTCTTTTTCTGGCCGGATTCGACCGGCAGTCCGGCCGCCTTCCATGCGGTGTAGCCGCCAAGGATATGCTTCACCGGCGACAGGCCCATATCTTGCGCCGTCTTGGTGGCAAGCGCCGAACGCCAGCCGCCGGCACAGAAGAATACAAAGCTCTTTCCCGAGGCAAAGAACGGCTTGTGATAGGGGCTTTCGGGGTCGATCCAGAATTCCAGCATGCCGCGGGTGACGTGCCTGGCGCCTGGAATCCTGCCGTCCCGCTCAACTTCGCGCGGGTCGCGCAGATCGACGAAGATCGTGCCTTCGTCGTCGAGCAGCGCTGCTGCTTCCTCAGGCGAAACCACCTCGATCTCGGCATTAGCCTCGTCGAGCAACTCGCGATATCCCTTTTTCACCGGCTCACCCTCCCGACCGCATTTTTGCCGGCCGCCTGGATTTGCAGCATAACATCAGGCCTTTGTCACGCCGCGTCGGCGCCGGCCATCGCCTTCCACGCCGCCATCGCGGGCATGGTCGCCTGGCTCGCCGGTCCCGAGGGGCGCTTCGTGACGGGCGCATCCCTGACAATCGACGGCGGCGCCAACGCCTGACATTCGCCCTGGCAGCGCGAGTTTCGAACCAAGGCGCGACGAACACGCTCTGGTTGTCACGATCTTGTGAAACCGTTCTGCAACAGGACCGCTGAAATTTATGGAAGCTTAACGAAATCGGTATGAATCAGTATAGTCGAGCCTTACATCCGTCATAGGGTGGGCGAGACCGTCAAGGGTGCGAAACGGCAAAACGGGAACCGGTTGCAGCCGGAGCGGGTGATCCATGAAATTCCTCGGAAACAAAGCAACCGTGATGCCGCTTGTGGCGGCCGCGGCAATGCTGGCCTTCGGCGCACCGCAGGCAAGCGCGCAAGGGCTTTTCGAGATGCTCTTCGGCGGCGGCATCAAGCGCGCGCCGCAAGGCGACTTCCCCCCGCCACCGTCGAGGGACGGGCCGAAATACAAGGCAAAGCCAAATGGTGGCAGCAAGCGCAGCGGCGCCGTCCAGATCAGCAGCCCGTCCTACTATACCTACAAAAGCGATCCGCTCGTGCGTGTCGACTTTGCAGCGCTGGCGGCAACGCCCGAGCCGAGAATGCCTTTGCCGGAAATAGTTGAGCCGGCAAAGCCGCAGGATGCCGCGTTCCAGCCATCCTCCGTCACCAATGCCGCCTTCCACGAGGCGATTGCCGGGCTCGACGGCTATGAACTCTTTGCCGAGAAGGACATCGCCAAGGCGCTCGTCGCCTATTATTCAGCCAACCCGGATTTCATCTGGGTGACGGGAACCAGCGCCAACAGCCGCGCCAAGGATGCGGTGCGGGTGCTGGGCGAGGCAGCGAGCTATGGCCTAACGCCCGCCGATTATTTGGTTGAAGTGCCCGGGGCCAGTGCATCGACGGGCGACGCCGATGCGCGGTTGAAGGAGCTTGTCCGTTTCGAGATGGCGCTGTCGGCGCGTGTCCTGCGCTACGTTCGTGACGCACAGAGCGGCCGTGTCGACCCCAATCGCATGACCGGCTATTATGACTTGCCGGTCAAGCCACTCGACATGGAGGGCGTACTGAAAACGCTAGCGCACACCCAGCAAGTGCGCACCTATCTCGAATCACGCCACCCGCAGAACGCCGAGTATCAGGCGCTGCGCGTCGAACTGGAATCGCTGCAGGCCAGCGCCGAAGACGAAATCGTCGTCGATCCCAAATTGCTGCTCAAACCGGGGCAGAGCAGCCCCGAATTGCCGAAACTCCTGACCAAGATCGCGAGCAATCTCGACGATGAGATGGGCGGCGCCTATGGCGAGACCCTGGCAAGGTTTGCCACCAGCGAGGACTATGTTCCGGAGCTGGTGCCGGTCATCAAGGCGGTGCAGAAGAAGGCGGGAATGAAGGGCGACGGCGTCATCGGGCCGCGTACCGTCGCGGCATTGGTGGGAGCCTCCAAGGCCGACAAGATCCGGAAAATACAGGTCGCACTGGAAGAACTGCGCTGGCTGCCCTCCGATCTCGGCAGCCCGCGCGTCTTCATCAACCAGCCGGCCTTTACGGCGAGCTATATCGATAATGGCGAAGAGAAGCTGAAGACCCGCGCCGTCATCGGCAGGACAACGAACCAGACTTCCTTCTTCTATGACAAGATCAAGCAGGTCGATTTCCACCCCTATTGGGGCGTGCCGCAGTCAATTCTCGTCAATGAAATGCTGCCCCGGCTGCGCCGGGATCCGGGCTATCTCGACCGCGCCGGCTATGAAGTGGTCAATGCACGCGGCAAGCGCATTCCCTCATCCTCGGTCAATTGGGGTGGTTATGGCGCAAAGATACCTTATAGTGTGCGTCAGCTGCCGAGCGAAGCCAATGCGCTGGGCGAACTGAAGATCCTGTTCCCCAACAAACATGCGATCTACATGCACGACACGCCGCAGAAGTCATTCTTCAAGCGCGACATGCGCGCGCTCAGCCATGGTTGTGTGCGCCTGCAGGATCCGCGCGGCATGGCGGCGGCGGTGCTCGGCACCTCGGTCGACTACATCGCCGAGAAGCTGAAGCACGGGCATTCCACCGAAAACGTGACACGTACCATTCCGGTCTATGTCGCCTATTTCACCGCCTGGCCCGACATGGCCGGCAATGTCGAATATTTCAACGACATCTACGACCGCGACACGCGACTGCAGCAGGCGATCGACAGCACGGAAGCCGTGCGCTCGCCGGCAAGCTGAACCGACAAAATTAAAGCTGATAGAGCGGGCGACGGAAGCCGGCTTCGCGGCCGGCGATCAGCCAGTAGATCAGGCCGGCGACGAGACCGGCGGCAGCAATGATGCCGATATCGGCCCAGCGTTCAGGGCTCATATCCGCCGGCGCGCTCGGCCAGACCAGGGCGAAGCCACCAACCGCGGCCGCGGCGCCGAAGACCATGTGCAGCCAGAAATTGCGCAGCGAAAAGAACTCGGCGATGAGCGTGAAGATCAGGGTTTGCAGGCCGGTCAGCATGATCGTCAGGAAATAGACGAACATGCCGAGCGGCGGCACGACCAGAGCCATGATCGGCGTGACCCCCATGAAAGCGAAATAATCCGGCGCATTGGGCAACGAACTCAATGCGGCGTAGATGGCCACCACCGCGATAAGCCCGACGAGGACCGCAACAAAATAGCCGGCAAGCATCATCAGGACGCGTTTCAATGCGTGCTTCGCCATGCCACCCCCCGTGCGGCGCAATGATAGCGCCTTAGTCAGCCATCAAAGACGGATTGACGCAAGGGGAGGCGGAAAGGCCAGTGGCCTGTATATGCTTCGAATGCGGAATCTTGGCAGCTATTTCGGCTCGGCCGTGACCGGGTCGTAGGTGATTTCGACTTTCGCCTTGTCGGTCGTGTAGTAAGTGACGGTGTAGGCGCCGCTGTCCCAATCGACCTCTTCCACATAGCGAAAATCATTGCGCTGCTCGACCTTGGCGATGATTTCCGACAGCTTCTTGGCATTCGGCGGCGGCAGTGGTCCGTCCGCGGCAAAGGCCGATCCGCCGAGGAAGAGAACGGCGACACCTGTTGCTAGGACAAGACTGGTCGCCAAAACAAATCTGGACATGGCTTTCCCTCACATTTCGATGAATAGAAACTCGTTTTCAGGCGGGTTTGTTCCGGCATCGCCGATGCGCCGCGCTATCGTGCAGGTGCCTTCAGCCTGACCTGCATCCCTCGGAAGAAAGGCAGCTTGCCGCGGAAATCGTGATCCGTATTTCCTGTAGGCACGAGAGCAGCGGAGACACGTTTTCAAGCCGATTTGCTCCACCTCCTGAAATTGCAACTGTTCCATTGTGCCACCATTGTCGCATCTTTCACCAGAGGCCGTCTCAAAATGCAATCTGGAGCGCGGCCCAAGTCGATAAAGTTGTTTTATTTCAATGCGTAAGGGTGATTATTTTACCAACAATTTCGAACAACGGCCAGCTAGGCATGGATGGTCCCGCGGCCTCCGACATATTAGCTGGTCGTGGTAGAGATTTTACCAAGACCCTGTTAGGTTCATGACAAGGCAGGGCGGCATCGGCGCGTTGCACCTGCCGGGCATCTTCTTCCAAAGCGGCGACATCTTTAGGGGCAGGTAGTCGCCTGCGCTGGCGAAGACCAGAAAAGACCGGGGCTCAGACATGGCTGAACGGAACTACACCCGTCAGCTTGCGACAATCATTTCCATAGACGCCGTCGGGTTCTCGCGGCTGATGGGTCTTGACGATGAATCGGCCGTCGCCGCGTTCGAGGAACGGCGCGACATCATCGCCGACAGTTGCAGCACCTTTGGCGGCCGGACCTTTGGCGACGCCGGCGACAGCATCATGGCCGAATTCGGCAGCCCGATCGAAGCGTTGCGCGCGGCGTTCGATTTTCAGGGCCGCATCGTCACGCTCAATTCATCGGTCGACGAAGCCATGCGCATGCCCTTTCGCGTCGGCATCAACACCGGTGACGTCATCGTTCGCGAAGGCCGGCTCTACGGTGACGACGTCAACATCGCCGCCAGGATCCAGGAGTTCGCGCCGCACGATGGTCTTGCCGTCTCGGAAACGACCTGGCACCACGTGAAGGACAAGACAGCGGCCGAGTTCATCGATCTCGGCGAATTCATGCTGAAGAACATCGCGTTGCCGGTGCGCGTTCTGATTGCGGGGCGCATCAGCAACGGATCGGCGCCCGCGACATTCGTCGCGGCCACGCCCCCAGCCAATGGTCAGCAGAAACTGTCACCCAAAGGTCCGCCCGCGATCGCGGTGCTGCCGTTCCGGGGCGATGGTGGCGAGCGCGACGTCGACTACATGGCGGACGGCATCGCCGAAGACATCATCTATGGCCTTTCGAACACCAGATGGCTCTCGGTGATCGCCAAGAGTTCCAGTTTCCAGTTTCGCGATGACACACTGGGGACGCGGGTGATCGGCAATGCCCTTGGCGCGCGCTACATTGTCAGCGGCACATTGATGCGCAATGGCGGACAGATCCGTCTGAATACCTCGCTCGCCGACGTCTCAAACGGGCGATTGGTGTGGTCTCAGCGTTTCGATCGCGACCTCGTCGACATCTTCAGCCTGCGCGACCAGATCGGCGCGGAGATCGTCTCGATCCTCGACAAGGAGGTCGACCGGGCCGAGCAGGCGCGCACCTTCCAGGTGCCGTGGGAAAGCCTGGAAACCTGGCAATTGGTGCGGCGCGGCCGCTGGCACATGAACCGGCGCACGCGAGGCGATACTGAAATCGCCCTGGACTTCTTCGAAAAGGCCTACCAGGAGGATTCTAATTCGAGTGCCGTGCTGAACGAACTGGCGTGGTGGTATTTTTGGCGGGCCTGGCTGCGCTTCGGCGACAATGACGATCTGAACAAGGTCGAGCAATACGCGCGCAAGGCGCTGCTGATGGACAGCCTGGATGCGCGCCCGCATGCCCATCTTGGCGCCATCGACATCATGCGGGGAGAGCCGCGGGCCGCGGTCGAGCACCTGGGGGAAGCGATCCACATCAATCCGAGCTTTGCCTTCGCGCGCTCGGCCATGGGCAGTGCCCGCCTTTTGCTCGGCGATGCCGCCGGCGCAATTCCGTTCTTTCTCGATACCGAGCGACTGAGCCCCTTCGACCTCTACCGGTTCCACAATCTGGGGGAATTGGCGGCGGCCTACAGCTTCGTCGAGGACTGGCCGTCGGTAATCGCCACCGCTGACCGTTCGCTCAACCTGTCGCCAGGTTATTTCTACGCCAGGTTCCTGAAGATCGGCGCTTTGATGCGCAGCGGCCGCGAGGAAGAAGCCAGGAGGGAAATGGCCGTTTTCGCAACCAGGCACCCGGATTTCTCGGAGCAACGGGTACGCTGGATACCTTTCGCCGACAAGGCGGCGAATGAATTCCTCATCGGCAATTTCGAAATGGCAAGGGCCCGCAACATGATCGAAGCGGGCGGACACTAATAACAACTGTGAGGGAATTCACATACGCGCAACCGCTGCGAACCTAGGCCAGAGGTAGCCGATATCGCAACAATGTGAACGGCCGGGGGGCTTGAATACGCATGTTCAGGATCAAGTATTTCGATGCTGTCCGCGAGGCCCGGGAAAACCAGCGGCCGCTGGCGGAAATGCCGCCATTCGACCTCGGACGGCTGCGTTCCAGCGGCCTCGCGGCGCGCATAGCAGGCTTCCTTTTCAATGATCCTCGCTGGGCGCTGGCGCTGCTGCGCCGGTTCTGGCCGAACCTTGCCTTCGGCAATTTCCTGCTCGTTACCAGGAACGCCGACGTGCGCGACATACTGGAGCGCGGCGACGAATTCCAGACACCTTATGGACCCGAGATGACCGAACTCGCTCGCGGGTCGAACTTCATCCTCGGCATGCAGGACGGCGCCGACTATCGCCGCATGAAGTCGTCGGTGCTGAGCGCTTTCCCGCCGGCCGAGGTCGAGGCCGCCGTCAGGCCGATCGCCGCACGCTATTCCCAGGAGATCATGATCCGCGCCAGTCCTGGCTTCGATGCCATCTCCGGGCTGATGAAGATCGTGCCGGTGCATATCTGCCGCGATTATTTCGGTCTCGAGATCGACGACGAATCCGAATTCGCCGACTGGGCAATCGCCTTGAGCGCGCTGTTCTTTTCCGATCCGCTGGCAAAGCCGGTCACGCGCGAGCTTGCAGTGGTGGCCGGCGACCGGCTGATCAAGGTCATAGACCGCTCCATCGACGCGATCAGGGAAAGGAGCGCGAAGGCCGAGCAGCCGCTGCCAAGACTTGTCGCCCTTCTCGATCAGGGCAAGCTGTCGCTGCCCGACCTCCATTCGATCATGCTCGGCATGATCGCCGGCTTCGTTCCGACCAATGTGCTGGCCGGCGGCAATTGCCTTGACGTGATCCTGTCCCGGTCCGACGCACGAAAGGCTATCGATGCGGCGCTCGCCGGGGACGACACCGGCAAGCTCGACCGGGCAATCCTCGAAGCCATGCGCTTCAAGCCGATCTGGGTCGGCCCTTGGCGCTATACGTCGCGCGACACCACGATCGCCAAGGGCACGCGCCGCGAGCGCCTGGTGAAGGCAGGAACGGTGGTCATGCCGGCAACGCTGTCGGCAATGTTCGACGCGGAAGCGGTGCGAAACCCGAACGCGTTCGACACCTCGCGTCCGCAACGCGACTACATGGTGTTCGGCCACGGCATTCATCTGTGCATTGGCGCCGAAATCGCCAGGGTGCAGATCGGCGAAAGCCTGCGTGCCCTGTTCCAGAAGCAGGGCGTACGCCGTGTCCGCGGCAGGGCCGGACGCATGACCAGCGTCGGCGCCTATCCGGAAAGCCTCAAGATCGACTTCGAGCGGCCCGCACTTTGCCGCACCGTCGACCATTCGATGGTGACGGTGGTCTGCCCAATCACCCAGACCGCGCCGCTGGACGCCATCCGCGACAAGGTCGCGGCGCTCGGCAATCCGGCCAATGAAGAGATCAGCACCGCGCTCCGCATTGCCGGCACCATACATTTTACCAGCCTGACCGTTGCCGGCACTGGCGAGACCGATGATGCGTCCGGTCTTGAGAAAGGCGTTGTGGTTCTCGAAGTCTCCGGCGACGGCAGCAGCGACGAGGTCATCGACACAGTCTCGCGGGCCATCGGTCACTGGTTGCTGCCGATTTTGGAAGACGTCTGCGGCCTGCCCGATGGCGGGGCGCTGAACGACTTCCTGCGCAAACACAATGTCGAGATATCGCCGTCTTTCGGCAGCAATGCCGGGCTGGTGTTTTCCGGCACGCCGGGACATTCGGTCCGCCGCATCCTGGCCGAAGCCGAGCTCGCCGACACCATTCGCGACGTCGTCGAACAGCCGCGCTATGGCAATGGCGACGCTGCCGCCGTGCTCACCGAGGCCCGCCGGCATGTCCAGTCGCTCGGCAGGTTCGACTGGGCGTTCCAGCCAGCCGAAAGCCTGCTCGAAAGACCGCCGGGAAAATGGTGGCAGGCCATAACCACGACGCTGCTGGCGCCGGCCGTGCTCATCACCGTCGCGCTGGTCGTGCTTGCCTGTTGGCGCATGACCTATGTGCTGGTGTTCGGCGATCCTGACGGCCTGACCTTCCCCAACATCGCCATTGCCGGTACGGCACTTCTGTTGGCCGTGCTCGGCCTGCTGGCGATAGCGATCGCGGTGATCGGCCTGTGCTTCGTCGCCTTGCGGCGTGTCGAAGACATCGATCGCCCTCACAACACGCCTGTCGACCTCGATGCGCTGGACAAGATTATCGTCCACGAGGACCGCACCGCCCAGAACCATTTGACGGCGATCTCGACGATGAAGGTCGGAACCTTGCGGCGGCTTGCGCTCAGGCTTTCCTTCTACCTGATCTCGATCTCGGCGCAGAAGGTGTTCAAGCCGGGCTTCCTTGCCACCATCAACACCATCCATTTCGCCCGCTGGGTGCTGCTGCCGGGCACCAACAGGCTGATGTTCCTTTCCAACTATGGCGGCAGCTGGGAGAGCTATCTCGAGGATTTCATCGCCAAGGCCGCGTCCGGGCTCACCGGTGTATGGAGCAACACAGAAGGTTACCCGCGCACGCGCTGGCTCTTCCTCGACGGTGCGCGCGACGGCGATCGCTTCAAGCGCTGGGCACGGCGCCAGCAGGTACCGACGCTGTTCTGGTATTCGGCCTATCCGGCCCTCAACACCATCCGCATCCGTACCAACTCCCGGATCAGGCGAGGGTTAGCGACCGCTACGGACAGCCAAGCGCGCGACTGGCTGAGTCTGTTTGGGTCATTGCCGCGTCCGGTGGCCCCAAGAACCGCCGTCCAAAAGACTGCCTCGTTGCTGGCGGATATAAGTTCGGCGTTTCCCGCGCCTCTCGAACAACAGCTGGAAACCGGCGAGATCCAATCCATATTCTTCGGCCCATTTGGTTCATTGGGCCATGCCCACATGCTGGCGATAGCCGTGCCGGATACACTTTCCCGGATCAGGCGCAAGGCGTGGCTGGAGTTCGTCGTCGCGCAAACGAGCTTCGGCGACGGCGCGCCGGCAAAGCGCGCCATGACGGTGGCGTTCGGCCCTGACGGCCTTCGCCGTCTCGGCCTGGAGGGTGGGGCCGACGACGATCCGCTGGGTACCTTTCCGGTCGCCTTTCGCCATGGCATGGGCAATCCCGAGCGCAGCCGCATCCTCGACGATGTCGGTGAAAGCGTGCCCGACAAATGGCGGTGGGGCTCGCCACGGAAACCGGCGGATGCGGTCATCGTCTGCTATGCCGAAAGCGCGGAGGTGCTGGCGGCCGAAATCGCCGCCCTGAAGCGAAAGACCACGGGCGCGGGGATGAAATTCGTCGCGGAACTGCCTCTTGCGGTGAAGCGCGAGGGCAAGCGCGCGGTGGAACATTTCGGCTTCGTCGACGGTGTTTCGCAGCCGATCGTCAGGGGCACGGCGCGCGCCAATGCCGGCGCGACACCGATGCATCTGGTGGCGCCGGGCGAGTTCCTGTTCGGTTATCGCGACGAGCACGGCTTCTATCCGGCCTCACCATCCGTCCGGGCCTCGCAGGACCGGTCCGGCATCCTGTCGGCGGTGCGCCGCAACCGGCAGATCGCAGGCCAGCCACCGCCGCCGCACGATTTCGGCCGCAACGGCTCCTTTCTTGTCGTGCGCCAATTCGAGCAGCACGTCGACATATTCGATGATTACTGCAAGGCCGCGGCCATGCAGGC
This sequence comes from Mesorhizobium sanjuanii, assembly GCF_002529485.1. Lineage (NCBI taxonomy): Bacteria > Pseudomonadati > Pseudomonadota > Alphaproteobacteria > Hyphomicrobiales > Phyllobacteriaceae > Mesorhizobium > Mesorhizobium sanjuanii. The sequence continues at coordinate 50,983 of NZ_NWQG01000065.1, read as the reverse complement.
GGCAAGTGAAACCGGCAACCCGGCCATCACGCCACGCTGGGTCGCCGCCAAGATGCTTGGCCGCTGGCCCGACGGCAGCTCGCTGGTGCGCAATCCCGACGGCCGACCCGGCCGCCCGGCCGACAATGATTTCGCCTTTGGCGCCGAGGACCCACAGGGACACCGCTGTCCGCTTGGCGCCCATGTCCGTCGCTCGAATCCGCGCGATTCGCTGGGCGAAGACCGAGAGACGCAAATCAGGATCGGCAAGCGCCACCGCATCATACGGGTCGGCCGCACCTATCTGAAACAGGACAAGAAGCGCGGGAAAGTCGAGAAGGGCCTGCTCTTCATGTGCCTCAACGCCGACATCGAGCGTCAGTACGAATTCATGCAGCAGACCTGGGTCTCATCGACCTCGTTCCAGGGGGTGGCTGGCGAAAAGGATCCGACCATCGGCTCGCGCGACGGCGGCGGCAGGTTCACCATCCCCTCCTGGGAGGGCGTCACCGTGCTGAAGGGCATCCCGCAATTCGTCACCACGCGGGGAGGGGGCTACTTCTTCATGCCGGGCAAATCGTCGCTGCGCTATCTGATTTCGCGACTCTGATTCGGGGACGCGTCCCCGAATCGGATTCGAGGGCGCACCCCGAATCACCGGATTCAGTCATCGCCGTCCTCAGTCGTCGTCCTGCGAAGCGGCGATATGACTGAGCGCCCTGGCGTCGATGATGCGCAGGCCGCCGCGCTTGATGGCGATGATCTGCCGGCTACGCCAGTCGTTGAGCGTCTTGTTGACCGACTCGCGCGTGGCGCCTAGGAACTCGCCCAGCTCGGACTGCGAGATCGGTATCCAGCCGGCGGCGTCAGCTATGACGCCGCCCAGAAAGACCAGTCGTTTTGCCAATCTCGCCTCGATGCCGAAAAAGGCCTGATCCCCGAGTTCACCGCTGACCCAGCGCAGCCGTGCGCACAAAAGTTCGATCATGGCGCGCGCCAGGGACGGATTTTTCTCCATTCGATCAAAGAGTTGTGTTCGGCTGAGCGAAACCAGCTCGCAGGCGGTGAGACAGATCGCGGTGGCCGTGCGCGGGCGTCCGTCAAGTGCCCCGATCTCTCCGATCAAACTGCGCGACAGCTCGATATTGGCCACCAGCTTTTGGCCACCAGGCGAATAGATCGAGATCTCCACCGTGCCCTTCATCACACCATAGATGCGGTCGGCGGCATCCTCCTGGACGAACAGATGCTGGCCGGCGGCGTAGCGTTCGAGTTTGCAACCGCTGAACAACAGATCGAACTGGCTCGGGTCGATACGCGCAAGGCGCGGCAGATCATCTCTGTCGTTCGCGCCAGCAAAAGCCATGTCCGTGCCCCAATTTCCGTAACTGCTAAAGTTTACGGCAAGAGTGGACGGCATCAAAGCCCGGTGTTCATCCATGTCACGGCTCCTTCGAAAGGCATGGGATCGGACACCGGCACCGTCCGGCATCCGATCCGCCTGCGTTGAAGGCCGTCTGCACGCGCGGCGGGAGGAGCCGAACGCGCAGACGGCAACTGTGAAATGCCTAGGTGATCAAAAACCCCGCCTTGGGCCGGTTGCATTCCGGGCCTCGAAATTTTGTTCCGTGCGGCCAATCGAATGTCGGCCGAGCGGGGTTAGTTTGCTCGAAAACCGGCCGCGGTCTGTGAAGGGCGTTACACAGCCCCTTTGCAGCAGCCGATGCCGCGCCGGCTCATTCTTCCTCGTGGAAGAGATGGGCCAACGCTGTGTCGAAGGTGAGTTCCAGAGCGTCGCCCGGTTCGAAGATCTTGTCTTCGTCGAAGGCCGCTATGAGGTTGCGACCGTCGCGAAGTGTCAGCTCAACGACCGTTTCGCTGCCCAACCGCTCGGCATGTGCCACGGTGCCGTGCAGCATGCCTTTTCCAGATTGCGCTGCCCTGAGATATTGCGGACGGATACCGAGGATGGCCTTGCCGTCCTTGCGGAACGGTCGTCTCCTTGTCGCCACCCTGATCGGGTCCAGTGACGGGTTGCCAACGGTTGCCGTTTCGCCATCGAGGTCCAGGATTTCGACGTCCAGGAAATTCATCGACGGGGCCCCCAGGAAGCCGGCTACGAACCTGTTGGCCGGCTCGTGATAGAGTTCCATTGGCGCTCCGATCTGCATGACTTGACCGTCCCTCAGGACGACGATCTTGTCCGCCAGCGTCATCGCCTCGACCTGGTCGTGGGTGACATAAATCATGGTAGTGCCCAGTTGCCTGTGCAGCCGGCCGATCTCCATGCGCATGTCCATGCGCAGCGCGGCGTCGAGGTTGGAGAGCGGCTCGTCAAACAGGAATACGGACGGTTTGCGCGTGATTGCGCGCCCGATGGCGACTCGCTGGCGCTGGCCGCCCGAAAGCTGGCTGGGACGGCGCTCGAGCAGATGTTCCATTTGCAGGATGCGTGCGGCCTCGGCGACCTTCCGCGCCTTTTCCTGCTTGGAAGCGCCGGCGATGGTGAGACCGAACGCCATGTTCTCGCGCACGGTCATGTGCGGAAAGATGGCATAGCTCTGGAACACCATCGCCACACCGCGTTCCTTGGGTTGAAGTTCGTTGACCGTCCGGCTTCCGATTTCGAGGATGCCTTCGGTTATGTCCTCGAGCCCGGCGATCAGACGCAGCAAGGTGGATTTCCCGCAGCCCGACGGTCCGACAAAGACAACGAACTCGCCATCGTTGACGTGGATATCGACTCCTTTGATGACGTCGACACGACCATAGGATTTCTTGACACCCTTGAACGAGACCTCAGCCATGACCGGTGGCTCCCGTTTCCTGGTTCATGCGCGGCAACTCTGGATCACCGATGGATCTGCCGGCCTTGAGGAGCGGGACATACCAGCTGTGCGGAATCCACTGGTCCTTGAGCGCGAGAACCATGTAGTCAGCCCTTCACACCGGTCGAGGCGATCGACGCGATGAAGGCGCGCTGCAGGAAGAGGTAGAAGATCAGCACCGGGACGGTGATAAGGGTGAGATAAGCCATGACCTCGCCCCAAGCGACGTTGAGTTGAAAGAAGTAGCCGAGACCGACCATGACGGGGCGGTAGTTTTCCTGCTGCACCACGATGAGCGGCCAAAGGTACTGTTGGTTATACATGACGAGGAATTTGAGGATGGCGGCGGTAGCCACAACCGGCCCCGAGAGCGGCATGACGACGCGATAGTAAACCTGCCACCAGCTCGCGCCCTCGACCCGGCTCGCCTCGATCAGTTCGCCCGGCAGGCCTTTGAAATACTGTACGAACAGGAAGATCGTCAGTCCGTCCGCGATCCAGGGGATGATCTGCACCCGGTACGTGTTGAGCCAGCCCCATTCCAGCCCATCGATCCCGATCCAGGGCAGTTTCGAGACCAGGAGCAGGAGCGGGATAGCGATGGTCTCGAAAGGGATGATGAATGTGGCGATGACGATCGAGAGCACCATGTCGCGCCCTCTCCACCGCAGGAAAACGAAGGAGAAGCCGGCCAGCGAACAGATCAGCAGCGACAAAAACACGGTCACCCCAGTGACCAGGACCGAATTGAAGACGAACAGACCGACAGGCGCCCGCCTGAACGCCGCGAAATAGTTGTCGAGGCTGATATCCCCGACGGGCAGGAAGGCGCGCAGGCTGGCGGTGTCCGCAAGGAGTTGACTGTCAGGCTTGAAACTCGAGGTGATCATGAACACCAGCGGGAGGATGAAGATCAGCGCGATCAGGCACAGCACCAGATAGCGGACGAAAAGCCTCAGGCCGTGATTGTCGGGATTGATGACCATGCTAGCGCTCCCGTGTCAGCCAGCGCTGAACGAGTGAAATCGTTAGCACGATGGCGAACAGAATGACCGAAATGGTCGAGCCGCCCGAGATGTCCTGTTTGCCGTAGCCGCGCTCGACCATCTGGAAGACGAGAGTCTGGGTGCTGTCGCGCGGACCGCCCTTTGTCATCACGTCGATCTGGGCGAAGACCGCGAAGGACTGCATGGTGATCACGACGACGACGAGCACTGCGGTGTTGCGCAGGCCCGGCCAAGTGACATAGCGGAAGGTCTGCCATTTCGAAGCCCCCTCGATCGCGGCGGCCTCGTAGAGCGTGGGGCTGATCGTCTGCAACCCGGCCAGCCAAATGACCATATGGAAGCCGACAGCCTGCCAGATCGACATGGCCATGATCGCCGGCAGCGCGGTCGAGGGGTTGCCCAACCAGTCGACGGGCTGGAAAAGGCCGAAGGTAAGGCCATGGAGGAGGGTGTTCAAAAGTCCGCTCTGGCCGGCATAGATGAACCGCCAGAGGAGCGCGACCACGACGATGGAGACCACAACGGGCATGAAGTAGATGGTCCGGAACAGGTTCATGCCCCTGACCTTGCGATTGATGAGCAAAGCGAGCACCAGCGCGAGGCCGCCCTGCACCGGCGCCACGACCAGGGCGAACAGGAAGGTGTTCACCAGCGCTTTCATGAACACGACGTCGCTGGCGATGACGACCATGGCGTTCCCGCCGGACTGCCAGCGGAACCACTCACGCATGCCACGATACTGGGGATAGGCGTCGCTGCGGGTGATCTCACGCAGGCGGGGATACTGGATTTCGCCGGCCCCGTCCCGGACCACTTCGCCGGCGTCGTTGCGCTCCGGCTCGAGCGTTACCACCCCAAGACCCAGGAGTTGCCTGTAGTTCTCCAACCCGACGAACCGGGTGGGATTCGGCGAGATCAGCCGCTGATTGGTCAACGAGAGACCGATCGCGAAGAAGAACGGCAGGATGATGAATGCGACGATGAGTGCGAACCCGGGCAGGGCGAATGTCCAGCCTGTCCGGTTCGAAAGGGTCAGTTTCGAGGCCATTTGCGATATCCGCCTCAGGAAGCCAGAAAGCGTGGAGTCCGCGGCAGGCGCGGACCCGGCGGCGCGACGGAACTACCGGTGACCGTAACCGCCATTGTTCGTGATATCGGCGTCGATTTCGTCGACCGCGGCATCGAGCGTGTCAGCCACGTCGGCGCCATTGGCGATGTCGGCCAGTGTCTTGGTGAAGACTTTGGACTGGACCACGTAACCCGGAGTGACCGGGCGTACCAGAGCCTGCGCCTTGGAGAGGTCGAAGAACACCGCGAGCGGGCCGCCAGCCTTGTAGTTCTTTGTCATCTGCGCCGCCGAGGGGGTGGACGGGATCAGACCGATACCATCGGAGAAGGCAGCGAGATACCTGTCCTGTGTGGCGAACTTGATGAATTCGGCAGCACCGTCCGGATGCGTGGACTTGGCCGAGACGCCGAACTGCCATGAACCGGCGCCGATCTTGTTGCCCGCGCCGAAATCGGGAGCTGGAAGGAAGACCACGTCATCCACGGCCGCCATCGTCGCCACCGCGCGCCAGTTGCCGTTCCACTGGAAGGCGAACTTGCCGTCGATGAAGCCGGTCTGTTGATCGGCGGCGTCCTCACTGGTGCCAGGCGCATAGCCTTCGGTGAACAGTGATTGCCACCACTTGCCAAAGGCCTGCGCGGCCTCGCCGTTCAGCGCGCCTTCCGCGGTCTGGTAGGTCGAACGGTCGACGATATCCCCGCCGAAGCTCTGCAGAAACGGCGAGAAAGCATAGGGATACCACTCGGTCTGATCGTTCATGCCGAGGTCGAGGGCATATTCATACTTACCGGAGGCCTTGGCGGCATCGAGCGCGGCCATGAATTCGTCGCGCGACCAGGGCTTGTCGAGGGTCGGGGTGCGCAGACCCAAACCATCCAAAGTCGACTGGCGTGCAAAAAGCGCCACCGCAGCGTCCCATAGACCGATCGAATAGAGCTTGCCATCCCACATACCCTTGGTGCCGGGCAGGAAGTCGGCGAACTCGCTCTCGTCGATCGGCAGCGGCTGCAGATAACCGGCCCAGGCCCAATTGGGCATGTTGGGGCCGTCAACGTCCAGGATGTCGGGCAATTTGCCCGCCAGCGCCGCCGCCGCGATGGAATCGTTGTAGCTCGCCTGCGGGAAGCTCTCCATGGCCACCGTCCAGTCGGACTGGCTGGCGTTGAAGTCCGAGATGATCTGTTTGAGGATCTTCGACTCCACCTCATTGCCGGCGCCGTGATACCACATGGTCAACTCCGTCTGCGCCAGCGCGGGCACACACAGGCAGCTCGACGCGAGCATCGCACCGGCGAGGAGTCTTGTCAGTTTCATCGCTTGTTCCTCCCTTTGGACTTAAGGACGCTGGCTGAAATTCAGGGGCCAGGGACCGCCAGGACGCAGGGCCGGAGCCGGCGTCCTGATTTCAGGCCGGCATTTGCGGCCTATGATGGGATGCCGCAATGTTCGCGGATGCGGGAAGCTTTTGCAACCGCGCTGTTTCACCTGGTCGGAGCAGGAGATCGTTGACGATTTCCTGCCGTCACACAGCTCATCCAGAACGAGATAGCAGCTCACCTAGGACGACTTCATCGTCCGTCAACGCTCTCCACCGGCCGTATTCAATATGCGGCCTGAGTGATTCCCAGGATAGATAGTGCTTGAAGTGTCGCCGACCGCCTGACGCATCGCCTGGACCAGGGCCGAGGCCAAAATCCAACGGCGCGATTTGCAGGCTGGGGTCCGACTGCGTTAAATGTCTGAATTTGCGAATGAAATTTGGTGGGCGATGCAGGGATTGAACCTGCGACCCCACCCGTGTGAAGGGTGTGCTCTCCCGCTGAGCTAATCGCCCGCTCGTTGCCCGAAGGCCAAGCGCGCCGCGATATAAGGGAGGCAGGCCCGCGAAGTCAAGGCGATGCCCGCAGGCGATGTCCCACCTTTGGCGGGGACCAGAATGCGATCGCGGCAGCGCGTGCCGCTCAGTGTGCCGCCGCGGCGATCAGCCGTTCCGCGAGATCCAGCGTCAGCGCGTCGAAATGCGAGATCACCGCCGACGGTTCGAATTCGCGCACATGACGATCAGTGTAGCCGAAATCGACGGCGACTACCGGAATGCCGGCCGCTTTCGCCGTATCGATATCGGTCTGCGAATCGCCGACCATCAGCGCACCGTTCGGGTTGCCGCCGGCGAGCGCGATGGTATGTGTGAGATGGCGGGGGTCAGGCTTGCGGAAAGCGAACGTGTCCTGGCCGCAGATCGCGGCGAAATGGCTTGCCAGGCCGAGCGCCTCGATCAGCGCCACCGAGTTGGCCTCGTATTTGTTGGTGCAGATGGCCAGGAGATAGCCGGCATTCTCGAACCGGGCTATCGCCTCGACGACACCGGGGTAGGGGCGTGACTTGCCGGGGATGTTGTCGGTGTAGTGATCGAGGAACAATCTCAGCAAGCGGTCATGCTCGTCCACCGCAAGCGATCTTTGCTGCGCGGCATGGGCTCGCTCGATCATCACCCGGCCGCCATGGCCGACGAAGCGCTTGAAGCCGGCCTCGTCGACAGCCGCGAGCTCACTGGCGGCGAGACTGTGGTTGAGGCTGTCCAGCAAATCCGGCGCCGTGTCGATCAGCGTCCCGTCGAGGTCGAACACGATGATCGGTCGAGTCATGGCCTGTCCTGTGACGATTGCATTGCGCAGGCGATACCCCCTGCGGTCCGATCAGGCAAGCCGGCCCATGCAAGCCGTCTGGACCAGTCCACAGCCAAGGTCTTTGAACGGGCGGGCAAAAATGCTAGGAGCGCGCAAACAAAAACGGGGCGCGACAGGGGCATGGATGCGAGGCAATTGAAGGTCGAGGCCGCGCGGGCAGCCCTTGCCCATGTCAGCGACGGCATGCGGCTCGGCATCGGCACCGGCACGACCGCCGAGGAATTCGTGCGGCTGCTCGCCCAAAAGGTCGCCACCGGCTTCACGATCGTCGGCGTGCCGACCTCGGAGCGCACCGCCATCCTTTGCCGCGAGCTTGGCGTGCCGCTGTCGGACCTGGAGGAGACGCCCGAACTCGACCTCACCATCGATGGCGCCGACGAGGTCGACCCGGCGCTGACATTGATCAAGGGCGGTGGCGGCGCGCTGCTGCGCGAGAAGATCGTCGCGGCGGCCTCCGCACGCATGATCGTCATTGCCGACCGTTCGAAAATGGTGGAGATGCTCGGCCGTTTTCCACTGCCCATCGAAGTCAATCAATTCGGCCTGCGCGCCACCGAAATCGCGGTCGGTGCGGCGGCCGCGGGACTCGGCCTTTCCGGTCCTGTCACATTGAGGATGACGGGGAGCCAGCCTTTTGTTACAGACGGCGGCCATTTTATCCTCGATGCATCTTTTGGCCGCATTCCGGATACAAGAGCGCTTTCGAATGCTCTCCACGCCATTCCAGGCGTTGTCGAGCATGGTCTTTTCATCGGGCTGGCGTCAGCGGCCATCATCGCCGGCGGCGACGGCATCCAAACCGTCCATGCCGCCCGAAAACCAGGGAGTTCTACCGATCATGATGTTGCATAACCGGGTTCGCCGTCTTTCCGCCATTGTCGCGGCTTCGGCCGTCTTGGCGTTTTCCGCGCCGGCATTCTCGCAGGACGTCACCGACGCGCATTTGAAGGCCGCGCGCGCCGCGGTCGCGGCGATCCATGCGACGGATCCGTTCGACAACATCCTGCCGCAGGCCGCGGCCGCGCTCGAGCAGCAGCTCATCCAGAAGAACCCCGACATGCAAGAGCTGATCGGCAAGACGATCAACGAGAAGGCGCTGTCGCTGGCCGCACGCCGCGCCGACCTCGAGAAGGAAGCAGCCCTTGCCTATGCCAAGGTGTTTTCCGAACAGGAACTCAACGACATCGCCGCCTTCTACAATTCTGCGTCCGGCAAGAAGCTGCTCGACAGTGGCCCGGCCGTGACGCGTGACCTGGTCAAGGCGGCCGACATCTGGCAGAACGGCCTCGCCCGCGATCTCGCCCAGCAGGTCGGCGAAACGCTGGCCGCGGCAGCGAAAGCCAAGGCGACGGCGGCGCCCGCGGATGCCGCGGCTCCAGTGGACGGCACACAGCCGGAAGCACCAAAGAACTGATTTCTTTCCGCGGCGGTTTCGCCACTGGACCAGAAAGCCCGGCTTGTCCGGGCTTTTCTTTTGATGCTTTGCGGCCTACCTGTCTCGAACGTTTCGAAGCATGAGGAGCCACGGCATGGCCGGTTACGACTACGATCTTTTCGTCATCGGTGGCGGCTCCGGCGGGGTCAGGGCGGCGCGTGTGGCGGCAGCGCTCGGCAAGCGCGTCGGCATTGCCGAGGAATACCGGTATGGCGGCACCTGCGTCATCCGCGGCTGCGTGCCGAAGAAGCTCTATGTCTATGCCTCGCAATTTCCCGAGCATTTCGAGGACGCCGCCGGCTATGGCTGGACGGTGCCGCAGGCAACTTTCGACTGGCCGACCCTGGTTGCCAACAAGGACCGCGAGATCAGCCGGCTGGAGGCCATCTACAAGAGGAATGTGCAAGGCGCCGGCGGCGAGACGTTTCATTCGCGCGCCGTGCTGGTCGACCCGCATGCGGTACATCTTCTCGGCGAAGACCGCACCGTCACGGCCGACCAGATTCTGATCGCCACTGGCGGCCGCCCGGCACCGCATCCGGCTCTGCCCGGCCATGAGCATTGCATCTTTTCCAACGAAGCCTTTGACCTCACGGAACTGCCGAAGGCGATCATGATCGAGGGCGGCGGCTACATCGCCGTCGAATTCGCCAACATCTTTCACGGCCTCGGCGTCGAAACCACGCTGGTCTACCGCGGCAAGGAGATCCTCTCCCGCTTCGACATGGACCTCAGGTGCATGCTGCATGAGACGATGGAAAAGAAGGGGATAAGGATCCTCTGCCATGCGGTGTCGGAATGGGTCCGCAAGCGGCCGGACGGCCGGCTTGACGCGGTTGTCAGCGGCGGCAAGGCGTTGACGGTCGATCAGGTCATGCTCGCCATCGGCCGCATCCCCAACACCGAAAACATCGGCCTTGAAGGCGTCGGCATCGAATTGACCAAGACCGGCGCGATCAACGTCGACCCATATTCGCGCACCAACATCGACAACATCTGGGCGATCGGCGACGTCACCAACCGCGTGCAACTGACGCCGGTGGCGATCCATGAGGCGATGTGCTTCGTCGAGACCGCCTTCAAGGACAATGCGACCGCGCCCGACCATGACACGATCGCCACCGCTGTTTTCTCGCAGCCGGAGATCGGCACGGTCGGGTTGTCGGAGGACGAAGCGATAAAGCGCTTTGCCGACATTGAAATCTACCGCGCCACTTTCCGGCCGATGCGGCACACGCTGTCGGGCCGTGACGAAAAGATGCTGATGAAGCTGGTGGTCGATGGCCTCTCGAAAAAGGTGCTTGGCGCCCATATCCTCGGGCCGGACGCCGGCGAGATGGCGCAGCTCCTCGGCATCCCGATCAAGGCCGGCCTCACCAAGGACGATTTCGACCGCACCATGGCCGTGCACCCGACCGCGGCGGAAGAACTCGTCACCATGTACAAGCCAACCTACCGGGTGAAAGATGGCGAGCGCGTCTGACGATGCCAGCCTTTTGCGCCCCACCGCGGCAATCGCGGTGGGGCGCAGGGAAAGGCTACAGGAGCGTTCCGCGCAGGATCACCATCGCCACCGAAAAATAGATCACCAGGCCTGTGACATCGACCAGCGTGGCGACGAAAGGGGCCGAGGCGCTTGCCGGATCGAAGCCGACCCGTTTCAGGGCGAACGGCAGCATCGATCCCGACAGCGAGCCGAAGGTGACGATTCCGACCAATGCCGCCCCGACCGTCGTGGCGATCAGCGGCCAGTGCGGACCGTAATCGTAGAAGCCCAGATACTGCCAGAGCGCGATGCGGCAGATGCCGACGACGCCGAGGATCGATCCGAGCACCAGACCGGTCGGCAATTCGCGCAAGGCCACCCGCCACCAGTCGCCAAGGCCGATCTCGCGTAACGCCAGCGCCCGGATGACAAGCGATGTCGCCTGCGAGCCGGAATTGCCGCCAGAACTCATGATAAGCGGTATGAACAGGGTGAGCACGATCGCCTTTTCCAGTTCGCCCTCATAGCTCTGCATGGCGTTGGCGGTCAGCATCTCGCTGATGAACAGAGCGCACAGCCAGCCGGCGCGTTTCTGGATCATGGCGAGAAAGCTCATCTTCATGTAGGGCTCGTCGAGAGCCTCCATGCCGCCGAAACGATGCACGTCCTCGGTCGTCTCCTCGATCATGGTGTCGATGATGTCGTCGATGGTGACGATGCCGAGGATCTTGCCGTGGTCGACGACCGGAACCGCGAGCAGGTCATACTTGGAGATCGTCTGCGCCACTTTTTCGCGGTCGGTCAGCGGTGACACCGTCACCGGCATGCGATCGGGGGCGATCGCCATGATCAGATCGTCCGGCTCGCCGGTGATCAGCCGGCGCAGGCCGGTCGAGCGCACCAGGACATGCGTCTTGGGATCGACGATGTAGATCGCGTAGACGGTCTCTCGTGTCCGCTCGACCTTGCGGATGTAGTCCAGCGTACGGCCTACGGTCCAGTCAGAGGGCACGCTGACGAACTCCGTCGTCATGATCGAGGCAGCGCTGCCTTCGGGATAGCCGAGAATGGCAAGCAGCGTCGAACGCAGCGGCGGCGCGAGGCCGCCGAGCAGTTCGGAACGCGCCGGCTCTTCCAGATCGCGCAGAAGGTCGGCGGCACGGTCGACCGACATGGCGGCCAGCAGCTTGCCGGCCTTGACGCGGGGCAGCGCCTCGACGAGGTCGGATGCGCGGTCGAGTTCCGGCTGGTCGAAAATCCCGACCAGCCGCTCGAACGGCACTTCACAAAGCAGCTCCGTCGCCGTTTCGCGAGGCTCGTGGTTCAGGGCCTCGACGACGTCGGCGACGTGATCGTTGGCAAGGATACGGGCGATCGCGACTGCATCGTCGCCCGCTACGGGGGAAAATTCGTTCATGGCTCACTCCTTGCCGTCCGGCAGGACGTGAACCTGTCAGGTCACGTCTAGGCGGACGGCGGTTGCGTTCGACTGTGACTGTCGCCAGGCATGGCGCGGTGACCTTTCTGCTCGCGGGTTTGGATTGGGATCTGCAAGCCGGCGCAACATAGGAGCGCTTCTTGCCGAGTCAATTGCTGTCAGGGCTGAAAACGGCAGCGAACGGGCCTCATCGCGAGACTGTGATCGGCGTTGGATTGCTGGCACTATGCCATCGTGTCGAAGCTATCTCTGCTTCAGCCGACGGGAGAAACGCAGCCATTTGTCCTCGACCGGCGTTGGCTGTGCGAGGATGGTGGTGAGTTCGCGAGGCAGGCTCGGAACCAATGGCTTCTTGGTCGCAACGCCATCCGTGATCGAGACCACGCTGTGGTAGAATTCGGCGCCTGAAAGCGATCTTGGCGGCACGGCCTCGTGCATGACGCTGATGACCGTCACATCGGGGCAATTGTCCTTGATCGCCTGATGGAAGGCGATCTTTCCGGCGGGATCGAGCGCGCCGGTCGCTTCGTCGAGGAACAGCAGTCCCGGCTGCTGCAGCAAAATGCGGGCGACAACCAGCTTCTGCTTCTGGCCGCCGGAGAGAACCTGATCCCAGATCTTTCCCTCGCGACTTTCGTCGGCCATGTGTTCGATGAAGTCGCCAAGGCCGGCCCTGTGCAGCGCCGATGCGACCTGTGTATCGGAATGATCGTGCTCGGAGCCAGGCAGGCAGGCCAGTTGCTTCAGCGAGACCTGCTGCAGCTTGACCTCCTGGGCGGCATAGAAACTCCTGACGCTCTCCGGGAAGACGATGGTGCCGCGGCCATAAGGCCAAAGCCCGTTGATCGCCTTGATCAACGAGGTCTTGCCGCAACCGGATTCGCCCTTGAGGAATGTCCATTCGCCGCGCCGGAAGCGCAGATTGGCGGCGCTAAGGAACGGCGATGCGTCTTCGCCCTGATGCGCCAGCTCAAGCTTCTGGATGGTCAGGCCGAAGACCGGGTTCTGACTGGCATAGCGGAAATCGGAAAGGCCGGTCTGCCGGTAGAATTCCTGCGGATGCTGGACGTTTTCAATGGCGTTCGCCAATTCGGTCACACGCTGGCTGTTGGCCCGGAGCGCCGCGATGGCAGGCATGACATGGATGAACCACGAACATTGGCTGATCAGCGAATTGACCATCTCGGAGCCGGTTATGTAGCCCTTGAGATCGAAGCCGTTGTGGATGAAGGGCACGAGGCCCGGCCCGTAAGCGACAATGCGGGCGCCGATGAAATTATAGATCAGCTCGAACGAATTGTAGCTGGTGTTGACGATGTTCAGCCGCGCCCAGGTGCGATCGATGTCGACATAGCGCTGGCTATGCATGGTCCTTTGCACATCCTCGCCGCGCGATGCGGCGACGTGGAAGCTGCGGCGTAGAAAAGTGGTCAGCTCGCCGCGATAGCTGCCTTCGGCCTGCTGCATCCTGACGTTGAGCCGTTCCAGCAACTTGCCCAATTTGACCGCGATCCAGGTGTTCAGCGGCACATAGGTAGCGACCGCCAGAAACGCCAGGACGGCGCTGCCATAGCTGCCGAGGAATTCCAGCCCTCGGACCTCCGCTGAGTTTTCAAGCAGTTTCTGACCAACGAAATAGAGCGAGGTGGCGACGGCCAGAACACCCATGGCAAGCCCAATGGCGCCGCCGGTCATGTCCTTGATCGATTCCTGGATGCGCTGGTCGATGTTGTCGGGAGCGGCGGAGCCGGACGAGCCATGCTGGGCATGGAAGTGCGTGTGATTGGGGTCAAGCAGCGCTTCGTTGAAGCGGCTGTCCAGCCAGCCGCGCCATTTGCGATGCAGCGTCGTGGAAACGAGGGTGCGGATGCCGGTAAAGCCGGCGTCCTTGAGCACAACCAGAAGGACAAGTATGCCGGCATTGGTCAGCAGCGACCGAAGCGGCGTGGTGTTTGCGGCATCGTGGAAGAAGGCGATCGAGTTGACCAGTTCGCCGGATGCTTCGGCGAACCAGACGCCGGATTTGCTGGAGAGCGCCGTGAGCAGCGCTATGATCAGCGTCAGCGTCCAGGCTTCCTTCCAGCGATCCGAGAACCAGTAGGCCCGCATCAGCCCCCAGAAGCTGCGCATGGAGGACACCGGCGTCAGGGGCGACTGCCTTTCGACATCGCGAAGCCATTTTTCCGATATTGAGTGTCGCTCTGGTCTACCGACCCGAATCACGATCCCGCCCAAACCTTTTTAGTTTTGTTACGAACAGTAACACCAATTGATCATTTTCTATTAATTTTTCTCCGGCTGCAGCGGATTGGCCTGACGGCCGTTGCCATGAAGCAACAGATTACGAGGCTGCAATGTCGTGTGATCAATTGTCGGAAGGCTGTTTATCCTTATAATTTCAGATAGTTGTCAGGTGGCACGCAGAACAGCAGACGTCTTACCTTGGGGAAGCTTCTCACACGGTTTTGTGAACGTCATCATCCACTCGAAGAACCAGGACTCTCGCTTTCAGCTGACGGAAACAGCTGAAAATGGCTCGGGATGATTCGGCTTTTCCTTACGTCACCGCACATACCGAGGGGCGATACGTGACCGGAAAAGTATTGCCGCACTCTGTCAAAGCGGCCCGCCGGAGCGACATGCGTCGTCGGCCAACTGCGCGGGCAGCAATGGCCATGATTTCTTCGTCAGCACGGCCAAGGAGGGGGAGGGACTCAGTCGACCTTTTCCAACTCGCCCCGCACCTTGGCCGCCGCCACCTGGCGAATGGCGTCGGTGAGCGTGCCGGCGTCCTGCGCGCCCATCACCGCATATTTGTCCTCAAGCAGGAAGCACGGCACGCCGGTGATGCCCATGCGCGAAGCGGTAGCGATTTCTGTCCGCACCGCGTCGACATCGGCGTCCGTCGGCAAAAGTGTCTCGACCACGGATGCGTCCATGCCGGCCTCACGGGCGGCTCCAATCAGCACGGCATGATCGCCGAGATTGGCGCCTTCCTCGAAATTCAGCTGGAACAGGCGCCGCACCAGCCGGTTCTGCACGGCTTCGCCGGCGGCGCCTGCCCAGCGGATGAGGCGATGCGCGTCCAGCGTGTTGGGCGCGATCTTGATCGCATCAAAGGCGAAGGAAATCCCTTCCGCCTCGCCCAGCGGCTCGATGCGGGCATGGATATCACGGATGCGCTGCTCGCTGCCGAACTTGGCCATCATATACTCGCGGCGGTCCTTGCCTTCTGGCGGGATGGTCGGATCGAGCTGGAACGGCCGCCAGCGTATATGCACCTCGACATCGCTCGCAGCGGCGACGGCCTTGTCCAGCCGCTTCTGGCCGATGAAACACCATGGGCAGACGACGTCGGAGACCACGTCGACCGTGATGGAGTTGTCGGCGCTCATGGTCGTCTCCTTGGCTTGTCTCAGTTGGGCTTCCGCCACCAGGTCGGCAGCTGATAACCGAATATGGGTGTCTTTTGCGGATGTTCCAGATAGGCCCAATAAGCGAGCCATTGTTGCGTGTTGTATTGCATGGGCACCATGTAGTTGCCTGAGATCAGCAGCCGGTCGAGAACGCGCACGGCAGCGACATAGTCTTCCTTGGTCCGAGCATTCAACATCGCGTTGATCGCAGCGTCGACAGCAGGATCGGCGACACCGGCGAGGTTGAACGATCCCTCGGTCTTGGCAGCGGCGGATCCCCAGCGCCCGAGTTGCTCGATGCCGGGCGACAGCGAGTTGTTGAAGCCGCTTGTTCCGATCAGCATCTCGAAATCGAAGCGTTGCTTGCGAGATTGGATCTGGTCGCCGTCGAGGGCGCGGATGGTGACGTCGATGCCGATCTTCTCCAGCGTGCGCTGGTAGATGGCGGCGAGGCGTTCTTCGTCCTGCGACGCCGTCAGGATCTCGAAGCCGAAGGGTTTGCCCTCGGGATCGAGCATCACCCCATCCTGCACGGTGTAGCCCGCGCCTTTCAACATGTCGAAGGCAGCCTTCAGCACCTTGCGGTCCTGGCCCGAACCGTCAGCGACGGGCGGCCGGTAGGTGCCGTCCATGACATCGGCCGGCACGCGGCCAGGGAAGGGCGCCAGAAGCGCCTTTTCCCGATCGTTGGCCGGGTGGCCGAGCGCGGAAAGCTCCGAGTTCTGCCAGTAGCTCATGGTGCGCGAGTATTTGCTGCCGAACAGGTTCTTGTTGGCCCATTCGAAGTCGTAGAGCATGCCGAGCGCGCGCCGGACGACAGGGTTGGAAAACTTCGGCAGCCGCGTGTTGAACAGGAAGCCGTTGACGACAGGCGGAATGCCCATGTCGAAGGTCTCGGCGATCACCTCGCCCTTGTGGAAGGCCGGGAAGTTGAGATCGCGCTCGCGCTTGACCGGATCGCTGTCATCGTCGATGGCGCAGATGCCTTTCTTGAACGCCTCCAGCTTGGCGTTGGCGTTGAGGAAATATTCGATGGTGATCTGGTCGTAATTGTCGAAGCCACGCTTCGATGGGATGTCCTTGCCCCAATAATTCGGGTTGCGCTTGAAGACGATGCGCTGGCCGGGCTGCACCTTGTCCACCGTGTAGGGGCCGCTGCCGATCACAGGCTTCAGCGTCGTCCTGTCGAAGGTGTCCTTGTCGAAAGCATGCTTCGGCACGATCGGCGTCAGGGCGATGATCAGCGGAAATTCGCGATTGGCTTTGTCGTTGAAGGTGAAGCGCACGCTATGCTCGCCGGTCTTCTCCAGCTTGGCGATCATGCTCATGCGGTCGCTGTAGGGCGGGCGGCCCTTGTCGGTGAAAACATCATAGGTGAACAGCACGTCCTCCGGCGTCACCGGCTGGCCGTCCGACCATTTTGCCTTGGGATCGAGGTGGAATTCGATGCTCTTGCGCTCCGGATCCATGTCGGCGCTGCTGGCGAGCAAGCCGTAGAGGCTGAAAGGCTCGTCATAGTTGCGCTGCATCAACGGTTCGAAGACCAGATTGCCGTAAATCGTGTCGATCATGCCTCGCGCGGTCGTGCGCAGGCTCTTCAGGATGAACGGGTTGAGATTGTCGAAGGTGCCGACGACGCAGTAGGTGATGCTGCCGCCTTTCGGCGCATCGGGATTGACATAGTTGAAATGCGTATAGCCGGCCGGCAGCGCCGGCTCGCCCTGCATGGCGATCGCATGTTTCGGCTCGGACAGCGCCGGCTGGAGCGAAAGGGTGACAAACGAGATCGCAGCGATCAGCCAAACAAGAATGCGGCCCATGACCGTCTCCTTACCGGGTCGGCTTGATGATTCGGAGCGCACACTAGCATGAGGCGGCCGCGCGACAGCCAATCGCGTCTTCAAGAATTGCGGCTATCGGGCTGGATTCGGCATCGCTTGCAGTGTAACACGCCGTCCGAAGTCATTCTGTTGCCTCATTTCGGCAACAGGTAGCTGGACCACACGGCGCGAAGAAGCCGGTCCCCGGGATCATTTGAGAGGAAGTGCACGACATGACGAGCCTGAACAGCAACGCATACCGCCTTTCGGCCATGGCCGCTGGCGTGGTCGGCTTTCTGGTCGCCGGGCTTCCTGCCGCCTCCGCGCAGCAGCAACAGCAGATTCCGCAAGGCTGGTTCAAGGCCTGCACCAAGCAGGAAGACGTCGACATCTGCAATGTCCAGAACATCACCACCGCCGGCAACGGCCAGCTCATCACCGGCGTCAGCCTGATCGAGTTGAAGGGCAAGGTGAACCGCAAGGTGTTCCAGGTCACGGTTCCGACTGGCCGCCTGGTTCCTCCCGGTATCGGCCTCCAGATCGACACCGGCAAGGCGCAGAAGCTCGACTATGTGATCTGCTTCCCCGACCGCTGCGTGGCGGAAGTGCCGTTGACCGACCAGCTCGTCGCCTCCTTCAAGAAGGGTTCGAACCTGACGCTCACTTCGGTCAATTTCCAGAATCAGCCGAACCCGATCAAGATCGCATTGACCGGCTTCAGCGGCGCCTTCGATGGTCCACCGCTGCAGCAGTCGGACATCGAGGATCGGCAGAAGAAGCTGCAGGATTTCGTCGCCAAGAACAACCAGGACTTCGCCAAGAAGCTCAAGGAAGAGCAGGACAAGGCAAAGACCGCCAACTGATCGGCGCGTTCTCGGAACAAGAAAAAAGCGGGGCATGTCCCCGCTTTTCTGTTCTTGGCCGATTCCGGAGTGCCGTCAGTGCCTTAACTGACGTTTCGGCTCGTAGCGGCCGTCCGGGCGTTTGTCGAACATCTCGCCGATCTGCGGATGCCGTACCGGTTCGCCAGACTGGTCCTCAAGCAGGTTCTGCTCGGACACATAGGCAATGTATTCCGTTTCCGAATTCTCGGCGAGCAGATGGTAGAACGGCTGGTCCTTGCGCGGCCGTGCCTCCGCGGGGATCGCCTCGTACCACTCCTCGGTGTTGGCAAATTGCGGGTCGACATCAAAGATGATGCCGCGGAACGGAAACAGCCGGTGGCGAACCACCTGTCCGATCGAGAATTTGGCCGTTTTCATCGTACTCACCACTTAAGTCTCAGGCGTGCCCCGCGCTCTTTGCGCAAAAAGACGCTCTAAGACCTTGAATCTACGCATTATGCCACCAAAAATCGAGCCCGACTTTAAGGCTGATCTCCGCTCTATTTGGCGCATGCGCCGCCTCAATTCAATCCCGGAGCGCTTGACGCGCGGTTAAGCTACGGGCTAGCCCGGCCCAAGGGTTTCAGCCAGCGCAAAAATGTCAGACGTCATCGGTCTCGTTCTTCCGTTCTTCGGTTTGATTTTCATGGGCTTCCTGGTGGCACGCATCACCAGGCAGCCGCTGGAAGCGCTCGGCTGGATGAACACTTTCATCGTCTATCTCGCGCTCCCGGCGCTGTTCTTCCAGCTGCTTGCCAAGACGCCGTTCGAGCGGCTGACGGAATGGAGCTTCATCCTCGGCTCGGTGTTGTCGACCTATGCGATCTTTTCATTGATGTTCGCATGGTCGGTGCTGACCTCGCGAGGCGAGATCGCGCAATCAACGATCAAGGCGCTTGCCGCTTCCTATGGCAATATCGGCTATATGGGACCGGGGCTTGCGTTGCTGGCGTTCGGCAAGGACGCCGCGGTGCCAGTGGCTCTGATCTTCTGTTTTGAAAACATCATCCATTTCGCCGTCGCGCCGATGATGATGGCACTTTCCGGCGACGACAAGACATCCCCGTCGCAGCTCATTCTGGGCGTTCTCAGGAAGATCGTGCTGCATCCGTTCATCATTGCGACCGCCTTGGGCGTGGTTGCCGCCTATATCGGCTTTCGCCCGCCGGAACCGGTCGAGCGTTTCCTCGATTATCTTTCGGGCGCCGCGGCGCCCTGTGCCCTGTTCGCCATGGGCGTCACCCTGGCGCTAAGGCCACTCAATCGCGTCCCGCACGAGCTGGCCTTGATAGCGGCGCTGAAGCTGATCCTGCACCCGTTGCTGTGCTATGTCGTGCTGAGCTGGATCGGCAATTTCTCGCAAACCTGGATTTTCTCGGCTGTGCTGCTGGCGGCATTGCCGACCGCAACCAATGTCTTCGTCATCGCCCAGCAATACGGGGTCTGGGTGCAGCGTGCCTCGGCCAGCGTGCTGATCACGACTTGCCTCTCGGTCGTGACGGTGACCGGGCTGCTCTACATGATCCGCCAGGGTGTGCTACCGGCGGACCTGTTTCCTTAAGCCGCCGGCAAGCGCGGCAAAACCGCTGCCGGGCCGCAACCCCTCGCGCATGAAGAAGGCGCGCAGCGGCGCGAAGCCGCCAAGCACGCCAAGGCCGGCGCTGCGCGCCAACTGGGCCGGCAGCATGTCCGAGAGCAGCGACCTGTTGAGGAGATTGACCGCGCTGCTGCGCGCCAGAATGTCGGGCCGGCGCCTGAAATCGTAGGCTGCGAGCGACTTGACCGCACCAGGGTCATCTTTATTTTTGCAGGCGATTTCAATCAGATCGTCGATATCCCTGATACCGAGATTGAGACCTTGCGCGCCGATCGGCGGAAACACATGCGCGGCCTCGCCGACAAGCGCCACCCGGTTGCGCGCAAAACGACGGGGCGTCACGCCCGAAAGCGGGTAGACCTGCCGGCCAGGCTCAACTGACACCCGGCCCAACATCGATTGCATTTGTTGTTCGACCCGCATCGAAAGCGTGGCGTCGTCCAGCGCGGCGAGTTCCTTTGCCGTCTCCGGTTCCACCACCCAAACGAGGCTGGACCGGTGGCCGGGCAGGGGCACCTGGGTGAACGGACCGGTCTCGGTGTGGAATTCGGTCGAGGTGAAAGCGTGCTCGCCGCGGTGGCCGAAATTGAGAACCAGCGCCGCCTGCGGCAGGGACCGGACGGATGTCGAGATGCCGGCAGCCTCGCGGGCCGGCGACAGGCGTCCGTCGGCGGCGACCGCCAGCGATGCCGTGACCTCGCTGCCATCGGCGAGAATGGCATGGGCATGACCGGCATCGAGCCGCCACGCCTCGACCATGGATTTTCGCCATTCTATACCGGAATGCGCCGCAACAGCCTTGGCAAGTGCCGGATTGAGCGCGCTGTTGGGCAGGTTCAGCCCGAACTCCTCCTCGCCGATCTCGCTGGCGCGAAAAGTGACCACCGGACTGCGCACCAACCTGCTGGTTGCATCGACGATGCGCATCACCTTGAGCGGTGCAGCCTTTGACCTCACCTCGTCGAGAACGCGCAACCGCTCGAGTATTTTCAGGGCGGGGTTCATCAAGGCCGTCGTGCGGCCATCAAGGCCGCCGGCCTCGGGTCCGACCAACGTCACGGCGAAGCCGGCGTCGGCAAAACCGAGTGCCGCGATCAGCCCCGCCGGGCCGCTGCCGGCAACCAGTATCGGCGCTGTCTTCTGATGGTCCAAATTCGGCTTCCGGGTCACGATGCAGGCTCATCGGCCTGCCAACGGATATAGGTCAGATCATGCGGCTTGATCAACGTGGCGATTCGGCCCATTCGATTGCCTTGGCGGTAGAGTTCAGTGGGCGCCGGCTTCGGAGGGGTGCGATACTGCTTGTCTGGGCAGCCGCCCTGCTAGTAGTCTCGGCATGAGCGGGGGAGAATTCAATGGCGGACCGGAGCAGGGCGAGGAAGAGAGAATCCGTTCTCTCCGGCCGCAACTGGAACCTTGCCGGCATCGCGGCCGGCATCGGCAAGCCGGACTGGCGGACCTCGTGAGCAAGAAGACAACGGCCAGGAAAATCGCCGAGCGGATTCCGATGCCGAAGAAGAAGGTCACTTGGCCGCAGGCGCGCGCTTTTTCGGTCCATCTCTTGACCGCGTCAGGCTCGTTCCTGGCTTTCCTGTCGCTGGTGGCGGCAAGCGAGGAGCGCTGGACGGCGATGTTCTGGTGGCTGGGGCTGGCGCTGTTCGTCGATGGCATCGACGGGCCGATCGCGCGCAAGCTCGACGTCAAGGAGATCCTGCCGACCTGGTCGGGCGAGCTGCTCGACAACATCATCGACTACGTCACCTACGTGCTGATTCCCGCCTTCGCGCTCTACCAGCGCGGCTTCATGGGCGAGGGCTTGTCGTTCCTGTCGG
This sequence comes from Mesorhizobium sanjuanii, assembly GCF_002529485.1. NCBI lineage: Bacteria > Pseudomonadati > Pseudomonadota > Alphaproteobacteria > Hyphomicrobiales > Phyllobacteriaceae > Mesorhizobium > Mesorhizobium sanjuanii. The sequence goes on along the minus strand of NZ_NWQG01000065.1, from coordinate 29,505 downwards.
CGGCGATCATCGTCGTCTCCAGCGCCATCTACTATGCCGATACCGGCATGAAGACGAAGGAGAACTTCTTCAAGGGATTCCCGGTGGTCTGGAACATGGTGGTGTTCACCCTGTTCGTCATCGAGCCGGGACAATGGGTTTCCTTCGGCGTGGTCGTGGCGGCCGGCATCCTGACCTTCGTACCGATCAATTTCATCCATCCGGTGCGGGTGGTACGGCTGCGGCCGATCAACCTTGGCATGACGCTGCTTTGGTGTGCTTTCGGGGCGCTGGCGCTGGCGCAGGCAGCACTTGCCGCCTTCTATGACCAGATCGGTGTGCTCGGCGAGCAGGTAAGCATCTTCACCAAGATCGGTATCACGATCTCGGGACTTTACCTCGCCTGCATCGGCGGTATCATGCAGTTCTTTCCAAACCTCGGCGCCAAGCCGGATTCCAGGAAGACCTGATCTCCTAGAGAACCTGAGCCCAAGAGACAATGTCCAAAGCCATCCGTATCCATGCCCATGGCGGTCCGGAGGTCCTGACCTATGAGGACGCCGATCCAGGTCGGCCTGGAGCGGGGCAGATCCTGATCAGACACACGGCGATCGGCCTCAATTTCATCGATGTCTATCATCGCTCGGGCCTTTATCCGCCGCCCGGCGGTTTCCCGCTGATACCCGGTGGCGAGGCAGCTGGGGTGGTCATGGAGGTCGGCGCTGATATCGACTGGCTGAAGCCAGGCAATCGCGTCGCCTATGCCGTGAATGTCGGCGCCTATGCCGAACAGCGCGTGATCGCCGCCGACCGCGTGGTGAAGGTGCCGGACGGTATCAGCGACGAACAGGCGGCCGCCATGATGCTGAAGGGCATGACCGCGGAATACCTTTTGCGCCGTACCTTCAAGGTGAAGGCGGGAGACACGATCCTGTTCCACGCAGCCGCCGGCGGCGTCGGGCTGATCCTTGGCCAATGGGCAAAGCACCTCGGCGCAACGGTGATCGGCACCGCCAGCTCAACCGACAAGATCGAACTCGCCAAGGCACATGGATTCGACCATGTCATCAATTACCGCGAGCAGGATTTCGTCGCCGGCGTGCTTGCCATCACTGGCGGCAAGAAGTGCGACGTCGTCTACGATTCGGTTGGCAATGATACGTTTCCGGCCTCGCTCGACTGCCTGAAGCCGCTCGGCATGTTCGCCAGTTTCGGCCAGTCGTCGGGGCCAATCCCGCCATTCAGCATGTCGCTACTGGCGCAGAAGGGCTCACTGTTCGTGACGCGGCCGACGCTGTTCGTCTACAACGCAAGGCGTGAAGATCTCGAGGCGTCAGCCGCCGCGCTGTTCGACGTCGTGCTGAGCGGCGCGGTCAATGTCAGGATCAACCAGCGCTACGCGCTGAAGGATGCCGGCAAGGCCCATGCCGACCTTGAAGGGCGCAGGACGACCGGGACAACCGTTCTCGTCCCCTGACCTCGGCTTTTCGAAGGGTTGCTCTTTAGCCCTTGAGTTTCCGCTGAAATTCTTGAAGCTCTTTCAAGACGCGTGCCGCTTTCCGACGGGAGCCGGCCACGCATACCATACTCGCGGGAACACAGAACATATCTGGCAAACCAGATGGGAGGCACTGTGAGTGCAAATCAGGACGGCGCAAACCTGCTAGAGGTTCGTGGCCTTACCAAAATATTCGGCACGCTGACGGCGTGCGACCATGTCGATCTCAACATCGCCAAGGGCGAGATCCACGCGCTGCTCGGCGAGAACGGCGCCGGCAAGTCGACGCTGGTCAAGATGCTGTTCGGATCGCTGGAGCCCAATTCGGGTGAGATCTTCTGGAACGGCCAGGCGGTCCGGATCGCCAATCCGGGCTTTGCCAAGAAGCTCGGCATCGGCATGGTGTTCCAGCATTTCTCGCTGTTCGAGGCGCTGACGGCTGCCGAGAACATAGCGCTGTCGCTGGATGACGGTTCGCCCATCAGCACGATCGCCGCCAAGGCGAGGGCGCTTTCCTACAGCTATGGCTTGCCGCTCGACCCGGAATCGCTGGTCGGCGACCTGTCGGTCGGCGAGCGCCAGCGCATCGAGATCATCCGCTGCCTCTTGCAAACGCCACAGTTGATCATCCTCGACGAGCCGACTTCGGTGCTGACGCCGCAGGAAGCCGACAAGCTGTTCGAGACGCTCGAACGACTGCGCTCGGAGGGCAAGTCGATCCTCTACATTTCGCACCGGCTGGAAGAGGTCAAGCGCATCTGCGACCGCGCCACCGTGCTGCGCCACGGCAAGGTGGTCGGCCATTGCAATCCGCGCGAGGAAACCGCCGCGTCGCTGGCGCGCATGATGGTCGGCAACGAAGTCAAGGCAGTGGTGCGCGCCCCGGCCGAGGGTATCGAGACCGCGCAACCCCTGCTGGAGATCCGCGCGCTCAGCCGCAACCCGGCAACGCCGTTTTCGATCCCGCTGAAAAACATCAACCTCAATGTGCGCGCCGGCGAGGTGATCGGCATCGCCGGCGTCGCCGGCAACGGCCAGGGCGAGTTCTTCGAATCCGTCTCCGGAGAAGTGCTGCAGCAGGATGCGGCCTCGGTGCGCATCCGCGGCAAGGACGCCGGCGGCCTCGGCATCACCGGCCGGCGGCTGATGGGTGCCGCCTTCGTGCCCGAAGAACGGCTCGGCCATGGCGCGGCGCCGCGCATGAAGCTTTCCGAGAACCTGCTGCTGTCGCGCCATGCCACCGACGGCAAAGTCTTTGTCGGCGCCGGCGGCATGGTCAAAAGCGACGCGATCTACAGCGCCGCCCAGCGTATCATCAAGGCGATGGATGTGCGCAAGAGCGCGCCCGATCCGGAGGCGGCAGCGCTGTCGGGCGGTAATCTGCAGAAATTCATTGTCGGCCGCGAACTCGACCGCCGACCCGGGGTCATGGTCGTCAACCAGCCGACCTGGGGGGTCGACGCGGGTGCCGCCGCCCACATTCGCCAGGCGCTGATCGAGCTGGCGCGCAGCGGCTCGGCGGTGCTGGTCATCAGCCAGGATCTCGACGAACTGTTCGAGATATCGGACTCGATCGCGGTCATGCACAATGGCGAATTGTCCAGGCCGCTGCCGATTGCCGAGGCCACCTTCGAAAAGATCGGACTGTTGATGGGCGGCGCCGAGCCCGGCCACGCCGAACACACTCTGGAGACGGCATGATGCGCCTCGAACTCGTCAAACGCCCGCAGCGCTCGACGCTATTTTCGGCGCTGTCGCCCTTCATAGCATTCCTGCTGACGATCATCGCCGGCGCCATCATGTTTGCTCTGCTCGGCGTCAACCCCTTGAGTGCATTTGAGATTTACTTCATCGAACCGATCAGCCAGGTCTGGCAGCTGCATGAGCTGGCGATCAAGGCAGCGCCCTTGATCCTGATCGCGGTCGGCCTCTCGGTCTGCTACAGGGCCAATATCTGGAACATCGGCGCCGAGGGCCAGTTCATCCTCGGCGGTATTGCCGGCTCGATGATCCCGGTGCTGTTTCCGCAGTTCGAAGGGCCGCTGGTGCTGCCGCTGATGCTTTTGCTCGGCATGGTCGGCGGCGCCGCCTATGCGGCGATCCCGGCCTTTTTGAAGACACGCTTCGGCACCAACGAGATCCTGACCAGCCTGATGCTGGTCTATGTCGCCCAGCTCTTCCTCGACTGGCTGGTGCGTGGTCCCTGGCGCGACCCGCAGGGCCATGGTTTCCCGCAGACGGTGCAGTTCAACGACTCGGCCATCCTGCCGGAATTGATGCCGGAGTCCGGACGGGCAAACTGGGGTTTCGTCTTCGCGCTGGTCGCGGCTGTGCTGATCTGGATCCTGATGAGCCGGATGCTGAAGGGCTTCGAGGTCCGTGTGCTCGGCTCGAGCCCGAGGGCAGGGCGCTTCGCCGGCTTCGGCTTGAACCGCATGGTGTTCTTCGCCTTCCTGCTGTCGGGTGCCCTGGCCGGTCTTGCCGGCATCTCGGAAGTCTCCGGAGCCATCGGCCAGCTGCAGCCGGTGATCTCGCCCGGCTATGGCTTCACCGCCATCATCGTGGCGTTTCTCGGCCGGCTCAATCCGCTCGGCATCGTCGCCGCCGGCCTGGTGCTGGCGCTGACCTATCTCGGCGGCGAGGCGGTGCAAAGTGCGCTCGGCATCTCCGACAAGGTGGCGCGGGTGTTCCAGGGCATGCTTTTGTTCTTCGTGCTCGGCTGCGACACGCTCATCCATTACCGCATTCGTCTGATCGGCTTTGCCGCTCCCAAACTCGAAGCCGCACCGAAACTGGAAGAGGCCCGCTGATGGACGTCACCGTCAACATCCTTCTGACCATTGCCACCGCGGCGACGCCGCTGCTGATCGCGGCGATCGGCGAGCTGGTGGTCGAGCGCTCCGGCGTGCTCAATCTCGGCGTCGAAGGCATGATGATCATGGGCGCCGTCGGCGGCTTCGGTGCCGGCTATCTCACTGGATCGCCCTGGATCGGCCTGCTGGCGGCGATCGCGCTCGGTGCGCTGTTTTCGCTGCTGTTCGCCGTTATGACACTGTCTCTGGCCACCAATCAGGTGGCGACCGGCCTGTCGCTGACGCTGCTCGGCCTTGGCCTGTCCGGCATGATGGGCACCAGCTTCGTCGGCCAGCCCGGTCAGCGGCTGCCCAACCTCGACATTCCCGGCCTGACCTCGCTTCCCGTCGTCGGCAGGTTGCTGTTCGGCCAGGATCCGATCTTCTACATCTCGATCGCGCTGACCGCCGCCGTCATGTGGTTCCTGTTCAAGACCCGCACTGGGCTCACTTTGCGCTCGATCGGCGACAGCCACACATCGGCGCACGCGCTTGGCATCCATGTCATCCGCTACCGCTATCTCGCGGTGATCTTTGGCGGCGCCTGCGCCGGCCTGGCCGGCGGCCATCTGTCGCTGGTCTATACGCCACAATGGGTGGAGAACATGACCGCCGGGCGTGGCTGGATCGCGCTGGCGCTGGTCGTGTTCGCTTCCTGGCGGCCGTGGCGGGTTCTGACAGGCGCCTACATCTTCGGCGCCATCTGGATAGGTCAGCTTCACGTACAGGCAATCAATCTTCAGGACTTCGTCGATGCTCCGTGGATCATCTACAAGGTCGTCGCTTTCTTGAAATCGTTCCCCTCGCAACTGCTTTCTTCGCTGCCCTATCTGGCAACCGTGGTGGTTCTCGTTCTAATCTCGCGCAACAAGCGTCTGACGATGATGAACACGCCGGCTTCCCTGGGGCAGCCATTCGTTCCGGATCGTTGACAACAATAAAAGACGGGAAGCTCCAAGGCTTAACTCAGAGAGGTAACACAATGAAGAAACTGCTTATTGCCCTGATGACGACGACCGCCGCGTTGTCATTGGCGGCGACCGCCGAAGCCCAGGAAAAGCTGAAGGCGTGCTGGGTCTATACCGGCCCGATCGGCGATTTCGGCTATTCCTACCAGCATGACCAGGGCCGTCTGGAGGTGGAGAAGGCACTCGGCGACAAGGTCGAGACCGCCTATCTCGAGAATGTCTCCGAAGGCCCCGACGCCGACCGCGCCTTCGAGCGCCTGGCGCGCGAAGGCTGCAAGATCATCTTCGGCACCTCCTTCGGCTTCATGGACCCGGAGGTGAAGGTCGCCAAGAAATTCCCCAAGGTGATGTTCGAGCACGCCACCGGCTACAAGACGGCGGACAATCTCGGCATCTACAATGCCCGTTTCTATGAAGGCCGCTATGTGCTCGGCCAGATCGCGGCCAAGGAATCAAAGGCCGGCGTGGCCGGTTACATCGTTTCCTTCCCGATCCCCGAAGTGGTGATGGGCATCAATTCCTTCATGCTCGGCGCGCAGTCGATCAACCCGAACTTCAAGGCCAAGATCGTCTGGGTGAATTCCTGGTTCGATCCGGGCAAGGAGGCCGACGCCGCCAAGGCGCTGTTCGACCAGGGCGCCGACATCATCGTCCAGCATACCGATTCCACCGCCGCGCTGCAGGTGGCGGAGGAACGCAAGCTGCACGGCTTCGGCCAGTCTTCCGATATGATCAAGTTCGCGCCGAACGCGCAGCTCACCTCACTCACCGACGACTGGGGGCCATATTATATCAGCCGCGTCCAGGCCGCGCTCGACGGCACCTGGAAGCCGGGCAATGTCTGGCTCGGCATCAAGGACGGCGCCGTCAAGCTCGCCCCGTTCACCAACATGCCCGACGACGTGAAGGCAATGGCCGAGGCAACCACGAAGAAGATTTCCGACGGCTGGAACCCCTTCACCGGCCCGATCGCCAAGCAGGATGGCACGCCATGGCTCAAGGACGGTGAAGTCGCCGACGACGCCACGCTGCTCGGCATGAACTTCTACGTCAAGGGCGTCGACGACAAGCTGCCGCAGTAAGCAGCACGAGGTATCAAACGGAAAGGGCGCCGCATGGCGCCCTTTCTTGTTGGCTTTCTGCTTGAAAATATCTGCGTCAGACCGCCGTGCCGTAGAGATCATAGGCGTCGGCGCGGTCGATCTTGACGGTGACGATGTCACCGGCGCGCATCGGCCGCCGCGAATGGATGTGCACCGAACCGTCGATCTCGGGTGCGTCGTATTTGGTGCGGCCCTTGGCCGAATTGCCATGCGCCTCGTCGATCAGCACCGGCAGGCGCTTACCGACCTTTTTGGCGAGCTGCGTTGCCGAAATCTTCTGCTGGCGCTGCATGAAGCGGTGCCAGCGCGCTTCCTTGATCTCCTGCGGGACCTGCTCGAGGCCGAGCTCGTTGGAGCGGGCGCCCCTGACCGGCTCGTATTTGAAACAGCCGGCGCGGTCGATTTTTGCTTCGTCCAGCCAGTCGAGCAGCATCTGGAAATCATCTTCGGTCTCGCCGGGAAAGCCGACGATGAAGGTGGAACGGATGGCAAGGTCCGGGCAGGTCTCGCGCCAGCCGCGAATGCGCTCCAGCGTCTTTTCGCCATGCGCCGGCCGGCGCATGTTCTTCAGCACCTGCGGTGAAGCATGCTGGAAGGGAATGTCCAGATAGGGAAGGATCTTGCCCTCGGCCATCAGCGGGATGACATCGGCGACGTGTGGGTAGGGGTAGACATAGTGCATGCGCACCCAGACGCCGAGCTTGCCGAGTTCTTCCGACAGGTCGAGGAATTTCGCCCGCACCTCACGGTCGCCGAACATCGACGTCTGGTACTTGATGTCGATGCCGTAGGCGCTGGTGTCCTGCGAGATGACCAGGAGCTCCTTGACGCCGGCCTTGGCCAGCTTCTCGGCCTCGCGCAGAACATCGGCCGCCGGACGTGAGACGAGATCGCCGCGCAGCGCGGGGATGATGCAGAAGGTGCAGCGATTGTTGCAGCCTTCGGAAATCTTGAGATAGGCGTAGTGGCGCGGCGTCAGCTTGACGCCCTGCGGGGGCAGGAGATCGATATAGGGGTCGTGGCTCGGCGGCGCCGCCTCATGCACGGCCGCCATCACGCTCTCATAGGCCTGCGGGCCGGTGATGGCGAGAACGTTGGGGTGTTTTTCGCGAATGACGTCCGGTTCGGCGCCGAGACAGCCGGTGACGATGACCCTGCCATTCTCCGAAAGAGCGGAACCGATGGCGTTGAGCGACTCGTCGCGCGCGGAATCGAGGAAGCCGCAGGTGTTGACGACGACCAGATCGGCGCCGTCATGCTTGCGCGCGATCTCGTAGCCCTCGGCGCGCAGGCGCGTGATGATGCGCTCCGAATCCACAAGGGCCTTCGGGCATCCAAGACTGACGAAACTGACGCGAGGCGCTGCGGACATAAAAGAGTTTCCGGGTTTTCGGGATTGGCGGCGCATTACCACACTTATTGCGGCATTGGTATGGTCGTGCGCGGCAACCGCGAAAGCGCCCCTGGCCGGCGACGTCAGCCGACGGCGTTGTTCACGTGCGGCCAGACTTCCAGCGCGCCGCGATAGATCATGTCGACAGCGACATAGAGGATGATCAGCAGACCGACATAGGCGATCCAGCGATGGCGGTGCAGCAGCCTGGCGATGAAGGTCGCGGCCAGGCCCATCAGCGCGATCGACAGCACCAGGCCGATGATCAGCACGGAGAAGTGATCGCGCGCCGCGCCGGCGACCGCCAGCACATTGTCAAGCGACATCGAGACGTCGGCGACGACGATCTGCAGCGCCGCTTGGCCGAGCGTCTTGCGCTGCGCCTTGCCGGCCACGAGACTATCCTCGTCGAGATCGGAATCCGACAGCGCTTCGGTCGCTTCGTGCTCATCGGCATGCGAGGTGCGCAGTTCGCGCCACATTTTCCAGCAAACCCACAGAAGCAGAATGCCGCCGGCCAGCAACAGGCCGACAATGGCGAGCAATTGGACTGTGACGGCTGCAAAACCGATGCGCAGCACCGTTGCCGCCAGCACGCCAATAAAGATGGCCTTCTTGCGCTGTTCGGTCGGCAGGCCGGCTGCGGCAAGGCCGATGACAATGGCGTTGTCCCCCGCCAGCACGAGGTCGATGGCGATAACCTGGAGCAGGGCCGAGAAGCCCGCGGCGGTAAAAATTTCCATCAACTGGACGTCCCTCGCTGGTTCGCCGATCGTGCGCGTCGGGTGTCCGCCTACGTGTATGGTTCGAACGCGTCAAGAGACTGGTTGGGCGAATCCGGAATTCGGATCATTCCGGAGCAACGCAGGGCGCCAACCAAGAACTCAAAATACCACCAGTAAATATCTTGAATTCCCTAGTATTTTTCTGGTTCTCCAGTCTAGTCGTAGAGATTGTATTTCGCCCAATCGGCTTCCGGAATCTCCTCGCCGATCCGATAGCGAAAATCCAGAACCTTCATGTGGTCGGGCGCTGTCTGGCACTTGAATTTCAGCCGGTACCACTGCCCCTTGCTGCGAAAGGCAGCTCCAGGGCTCCTGATTGCATCGGCGCCCATTTCGGGTGTCGCAAACGCGTAAGCGACGACGCGATCGGCTTTGTATTTGCGATCGTCGTGGCTGATCCGGTCGAGCACTTCAGCGTCGCATCGCTGTTCGAGCCGGGTTTGCGGGTCGAGTTTCAACAGGCCGGCGCGCAAGGCGCTGTCCATGGCATTAGCCGGCAAAGCCAGCGTTGCTGATGCCAGAACGGCTAGACACAGCTTCTTCATGGGCGGGAGAAGCACCATATTTCGGCGGAAAAATCAACCGGACGAGGCATCACGACGCATGTTACTGCTAGCCAGACCGCCCGCTCACAGTGCTGGCCTTAAACGAGGGCTGAAGAGCAGTTTCAGATAGGTTCGGAACAGCATGATTTGCGCCGGCAGTGCACTCGGCTCATTCAACGCCTTGGACAGAACGATACCTCCTTCGGCCACGCCCATGACCATGTCGGCGAGGGCGCCCATGTCGACCGGCTCGTTAGGAGGGTACAACGCGCGGATATCCTCGATCATTGCGAGAAACCTGGCACGCCAGCCCAGGATTGCCGAACGATTCAACTCGCGAACCTCGGTGTTGAACATCCTGTCCTGATAGGCGGTCGTGGCGACCAGGCAGCCGGGATGCGCCTGCGGCAAATTCTCGAACAGTTCAGCGAGCATTTTCAGGCCGATCAGCATGGCATGCAGTGGATCGTCATTGAGTTCGCGCGCCCTGCCGAACAAGTCGTCGAAAATGCGATCCTCTTCCTCGATGTAGCGCCTGATCAACGCCTGCGCCAACGCGTTCTTGTCGGCAAAATGGTAGAAGAATCCGCCCTTGGATATCTCTACGGCCGCGACGATTTCGTCGATCGACGTCGCTTCGAAACCTTTCAGCAGGACAGCGTCCTGGGCGACGTCCATAATGCGCTGTCGCGTCGAACTCCCGCGTACATTTGTGCTCAAGGCATACCCGCTTTCTAGACCAACAGTACAAAATCTTGCGACGACGGCGGGCCGTCATGCCGGCTGCGGCTCTGCAAGACATTGTCTCTAAACAACAATTTTCGATTTATGGCCAGTATACCGTAAGCCAACTGGTTTTGGAACGCTGGTCCGTGGATGTTCTGGGCACTCGAAACCCCGAACCAGACGGCGCATCCGCGAGCTGAAGTCCGATGCGCATCAGGAGACAGATCAATGTTCGACCAAACCCGTAGAAACGTACTGGGTGCATCCGTGATCGGTGCAAGTGGCCTGCTGGGCGGTATCGCGTCCGGCGCCACTCCGGTGAACCAGCAGAACGACGTCAGAACAGTCCCGGAGCGCGGCCTTGCGCAAGTCGCTACCTTTCCGCTGCTCCAAGCGATTCACGGGCGCCGCTCGCGGCGTTTTGCGAAGGGCGCATCCATTCCGGACGGTCCGCTTGCCTATACGTCAAAATATCCTGCGGCGCCGATCACCGAGATGGAAAAGATGCTGCTCTTGACCACGGTGGCGGGCAATACAGGATGGGCAAATCTCATTCCGCACAACAAAAGCTACGCCCCAAAAATGCCGAACTATGCGGGCGCCGCCGGTGGCCGGACATTTCCGTCTTCGGCAGGGTTTCACACATCGGAGATCTTCTTCACCGACGACACCGGAGTCTATTTCCTGCCGACGCGGGACATGGCGTCCATCGTGCCGGTCGGCGGCGAGATTGACTTGGACGCGTATCTCGGGGCGCATCGGTCGCGCATCGTGAAACTGGCGGATCAACGGCTAGACGTCCCGCGCTCTCCCGAGCACATGGAGATGCACAACGAGTGGTGTGGCAATGTTCCCGGCAGCACGCTGATTATTCCTGTCGCGGATCTCGCCCAGCACATGGTGCTCACGCTTTGCTACCTCGTTCAAAACGGGGCCTGCGTCTACGACGACGTCAACGGCCGGCCAATCCCGGGGATGGAAAACTTCGCCGGGCTGGTGGATCTGCAAAATCCATATCCGCTGACCTTCGTAGAACAGCTGGCTCTCACCGAAGTCACCGTTGAAACCTCGACGGCCTGCTACGCAGGTGCCCTAATGCTACAGGCACTTGGTCTCGGTGGCTGGATGTACGATGGCCTCAATCCATTCACGGTTCAAGGCGCCAGCGGCGATCCTGCCGTTCCCGGTCTCGGGTTCCGGTTCGACATGATCCCCGGAAAACCATTGCCCCATGTGACCGGACTGCCGGGCGTGTTCGAAGCGCACTGCCCGCCGCATTTTCCGGACATGCGCGCTGCCGTTGAAGCGGTGGTCGAGCGCAAGTTCGGCAAGGGCGGGCCGTTCCATGGCGAGACAAAAGGCCCCTACAAGCACTCTGAGATAGTCCGCACCAGCGCCGCGCCGATGGGAACGGAGTTCGTCAACTGCGTGTCCGTGATGGCCCAATATATATACGATACTTTCGGCAGATTCCCGGCCACCGTGCCGGCGATCTTCAACCTGATGTATCTCCAGGCGCATCGGCTCGACACAGAGTTCTACGACACGCATTTCGCACCGGGCGCGTACCTTAGGACGCACGCGGAGCACGACAGCAATTGGGGCTGAGACCGTTGGGCCGCTCTTTCACAACTTGAGCCCCGATATTCCGATCAACGCAAAGCGAGGCCGAAGTCGAAAAGCCATGCCGTGCGGCAATTGGCAGTTGTGCCGCGGGAGGGAGAGAATCGACCACAAATGGCGGATCGGGCTGGGGGATGGGTTGATACGAGCCGCCGCGGCAATAGATTAGACGCGGGAGCCGAAGAATGCCTGCCGAAAGTATTCCTCACGGGAGAGGCTCGTGACGTCTGATGCCGACACGGCCATCCTTTCCGGGGCGATCGGGGACTACCGCGAGTTCGATCCTGCGGCCGCGCTTGAAAGACATTTCCAGTGTGTCTGGTCCAATGCGGTGCGACCGGATGGAGGAAACCTGTCGGCCGTCGTCCCGGATGGCTGCGTCGACATCACCTGGATCGACGGCGAGCTGATCGTGGCAGGCCCCGACGTTGCCGTTGCCCTCTCAGCGCTGACACCCGGTCGCACTGTGATCGGCGCGCGCTTCCGGCCAGGTGCGGCAAGCCGGTGGCTCGGCCTGCCGATGTCGGAGATCGTCGGCGGCCGGGTGGCGCTCAGCCACTTCTGGGGAACGCAGGCACGCGAGATCGCCCGCAGAATTGGCGATGCGCCCTCCACGTTAGAACGGATGCGGGTAATGGAGAGGGCACTCTCCAGACGCGCAGCCGATATCGAGCCGCCGCCTCCGGACATGGGATTTGCCTTTAACGCGCTGAAGACCGAATCAGCCGGTCCGGGCATGGCGGTGATCCTCGACCGGCTGGATGTCAGCCCGCGAACGCTGCGCCGCCGCTGCCAGCAGGCTTTCGGCTATGGCCCGAAGACGCTCGATCGCATTCTCCGCTTCCAGCGCTTCCTGAGCCTGGCGCGACAGTCGGGCGGTGAACGCCTTGCCGGCCTCGCCTTCGAAGCAGGCTATAGCGACCAGGCGCATCTTACCCGCGAGGTGCGGCGCCTGTCGGGTTTTTCACCCGCGGCGGTTTTGCGGCAGTACGGCGCCTGACTGGCCGTTTTGTTCAATACGCCACTGTGACATCAACCTAATCTGCCTTCATCGGAAGGAGGCAGATATGACCATCTACAAATCCCGCATCATCACCGTGTCCATCGACCGGGACTGGCGCGAAGTCTACGACTTCGCCTCCATCCCGGAGAACTTCCAGCGATGGGCGGCAGGTCTCGGCAGGCGCTTCGAGCAATCGGGCGAAGAGTGGACGGCGGAGGATCCGGACGGCCGGCTCATCCGCATCCGTTTCTCCCGGCCCAACGAATTCGGTGTCCTCGATCACATTGTCTTTGCCGAGGACAAGGAAACCCGCAATGCGGTGCGCGTGGTTCAAAACGCGACCGGCGCGGAGGTGATGTTCACGCTTCTGAAGGCGCCTGACATGACGGAGGAGGTGTTCGCCGCCGACGCCGTTGCGGTGGAGCGCGACCTCCAAGCCTTGAAAGCATTGCTCGAACGCTGAGCATCAAACTCACGAAAGGAGAAGATCATGGCCAAATCCAGCAACGACAAACGCATCGACTATATCGAGTTTTCCGTCGGCGACATCGCACGCTCGCGCGACTTCTACGGCAAGGCCTTCGACTGGTCATTCAAGGATTATGGACCGGGCTATTGTGAGTTCAACGACGGCCGCCTGACCGGCGGCTTCGCTCTCGGTGGCCAGGGCAAGGCGGCCGGCGGCCCGCTGGTGATCCTCTATGCCGACAAGCTTGACGAGATCCAGCGCCGCGTCGAGGAGGCCGGCGGCAAGATCGTCAAGCCGGCCTACTCCTTCCCAGGCGGCCGCCGCTTCCATTTCTGCGATCCCGACGGCTACGAGCTGGCGGTGTGGTCGGAGAGGTGAGGAAGGTGGAAAGGGGCGTCGGGCCAGATCCGGCGCCCCGCGCCATGGCGAAGATGTTCAGCAAAACCCTGGGGTTGTCCAATTGGTCGACATACCGGGGTTTCTTGTGCTTTCCGGTGCGTGCCCATCAAGATCGGCGATGAGACCATTGGTGCGGTTGGGATCGGCGGCGCTCCCGGTGGCAACCCTCGACGGGGAATGCGCCATGAAAGCGGCGGAAAAAATCAAGGACAAGCTAAAATAGTGCTCGGCGATAAGGCACGCGGTGTCGAAGTGCTATGGTCTCCGCCCGTGCCTTGCTAGCAGCCAATCAAAACGCGCCTTGGGCGGCCAGTTGCTTGTGCTTTTCGAAGATCGCCAGCTTGTGCGGATAGGTGATCCGCACCTTGGCGTTGCAGCCGTCGCATCTGATGTGCGCGATCGTTCTCAGCGCGGAGCCCTTCCTTACCGTCGGATGCGAGCAATCCGGACAACCGAATGTGAGCGCGATATCGGACAAGTTTTCGGCTAAACCCATTTCCATCTCCTTCGCGGCGATTGACGACACCATTCAAAGCCGTCGTGTGTGAAACTGATATGAAGGCGCTCACACAATGACCGAAGAAGCTCGCTGTCCCGCAATCAGCGAGCCAACTCTGGCGAGTCTCTATGTGCAATTCAGATGCCAATCCGATCGTGCCAAAACGGGACGAGGTATGCCGAGAGTTAGGAGATCCAGCGCATCGAGGAGGCCGGCTGTAGGATCGCGGTGTAGGATTGCCAAGCCGGCTTACCTTCCCGGGCTGTGACCTGGTCGGCTATGGCTGGAGATGTGGCCGGAGAATTGAAGAAGTGGAAAGAGGCGCCGGGCCCGGTCCTGCGCCTCTTTCGAACGGTTTGGCTGGACTTGTGACGCTATCGGGGTAAAGCGAAGATGCTCCAGCCCACGTGAGATGCACCGACACTTGCGTGGCGGTCAGTCAGGCCTTGCTTCGTGTTGAAGCGCCTATTCTGCCTCGTTCATGTCTTCCTTCTTGAGGATCGGCGTGTCGGCAGTTGTCGCGGTGTCAGCGGTTGTCTGCGTACCGCTGTTCGCGATGCTTGCCACTTTGGTTTGCTGATCGACGGAAGCGGTCGTTTTGGTGTGGCCAACACATTCCGCCGCGGCGCCGGACACGGAAAGGCCTAGGGCGGCGGCGACTAAGATGGTGGTTTTCATCCTATGACTCCTGGCTTTGTGAGAGTGCACCGCAGAGTAACGCCATATCCCCAGTTCGAAAAATCAACTTTTTCGTACCGCTCTATGCGGGGAAGACGTAGCCCGCGAAGCTCCATCGAAATTGGTGCCCTTCTCGCCTATGATAGATTCCAGGAATGTGTACTCAGTGCTTAGCATTTGCAGCGCTTTTCACTATCGTAGACTGCGGGTTGCCAATAGGTTCGGTTGGGCTTCGGGTTTGGCACCACTCTGGCGAAATTCTTCTTAGACGCCAGCATCACTCGCCTGTCGTATTCTTGAACTCCCGTCGATTTAACGAGGCGAGCCGCGATCACCTTGCCACTCCCGTCAGTGGAGAAACTTACAAGCGCTTCTCTCGCACAACCGCTGATCAACATCGACAGGCAGATCAAGAAAAGGAAGCGTCTCATGATTGTCCCTTTTGGCCACAAGGGGCCTCTCATGAAACCTTGAGTGAATCAATCCATATTTAAGGGTAGGGACGTTTGATACCCTATCGGCTTTGGAAGCTGGCGCAACGCTAGGACGCGCGCAAGCTTTGCCGTCTCCTCCGAACAGGTGATGACCGGACGCGACTTCACTGTAACGTCGCGGCAGGTATGCCCGATAAGGTGAGGAATGCCTGTTACAAGGCACTCGAAGGAAGAGCTTCATGAGCAACATCCCTATAGTCGAACCGTTTTGCGTCTCCGACACCTTTGTCACCGGCGCCGGACCACTCCAGTTCATGGGCGACAATCTCAGGCTGACCTTGTTTGTGGCGCAGCGCTTTAGCTACGACGGCGACAGTGATGGCCCGGAGAACGCCGTGGTGGCGAAGCTTGTCGGGAGCCGAGCCGACATGTTGCAGATCGCTGCCGCCATCGTGCGAGGCTGCAATGCGGAAGGAACGCCACTCGAGAAGGTGACGGAGAGCTTTGTCGATTTCCTGGAGGCACCGAAGGGTCGGCACTGACAAACCGGCAACCTTGCCGCATGAAGCGAAATCGGTAGAAGGCTTCCCTGTGAGGTGAGGGCGGCGAGGGCCGGCAACCGATCGATTGCGACCCCCACCGAAATGCTCGCCATGCCGGCCGGGATCAGCTAGCCACTGGCGTGTTGAGAAGCTGCTGCTCCCAAAGATACGCGATGCCGCTGCCGCCGAAGTGCTGGATGAGAATCTCGGTCAGCTCCTCGACATGCTCGGTGCGCGCCCAATCGCGTTGCCATTCGCCAGCGAGCGCCATCACGGTCATCACGTTCGCGCCGGCCGCGATCATTCGCTGGATGGCAACTTCGTGAGACTCCGTCGAAATCCCGCCCGACGCGTCGGTGATCACGGTCACGTCCCAGCCTTCGCCGGCGGCCTGGATCACAGGCATTGCGACACAGACCTCGGTCCACAGGCCGGCGATGATCAGCTGCTTGCGGCCGGTCGCCTTGACGACGTTCACCACATTCTCGTCCTGCCAGGTGTTCACCCAGGTGCGATCGATGACTTCCTGGTTCGGAAATACGTCGGTGATCTGCTTAAAGAGAAGTCCACCGCGCGCCGCGATCACGCTGGTGAGAATGGTCGGAACATTGAAGGCTTTTGCCAGCTTCGCCAGTGCGGTCGTGTTGTTGACCACCATGTGCGGATCGTGGCTGTTCAGGTTTGCGAGCTGGTAGGGTTGGTGATCGATCAAAACGAGGACCGAGTCTTCAGGACGAAGAAGCGAATCGAGGCCGTTACGAGGGGTCATCAAGACTTCCTTTCTCTGCCGCTATGGACGGCGATGGGTTCACGGGAGACATGCGCCAGCGGGCGACATTGCCTGGACGCAATTTGCTGTTCCTCTTGGTGATGCGGTAGTGCCATAGTCAGGCAAGCAGTGTCGCGAAACGAGGAACGCCGAATTTGGACATC
Source organism: Mesorhizobium sanjuanii (assembly GCF_002529485.1). Classification (NCBI taxonomy): domain Bacteria; kingdom Pseudomonadati; phylum Pseudomonadota; class Alphaproteobacteria; order Hyphomicrobiales; family Phyllobacteriaceae; genus Mesorhizobium; species Mesorhizobium sanjuanii. The sequence continues at coordinate 13,076 of NZ_NWQG01000065.1, read as the reverse complement.
GAAGATCTACAGACATTCGTCGCGGTAGCCGATGCAGGGGGCGTATCGGCCGCCGCGCGCCGGCTCGGCATCTCCAAATCGATCGTCAGCCGGCGGCTCTTCAGGGTTGAAGCGGAGCTTGGCGTCCAGCTTCTTGCACGAACGACCCGCGGCGCCGCGCTCACAGAAGCGGGAATCACGTTCAGGGACCATGCGGCCCGAGCCAGCGCCGAGATCGATGCGGCCAGGGAAACGATCCTCCCCGCCGGGGAACTGCGCGGCCGCCTGAGAGTTGCCATGCCGCTTTCTTTTGGCCTAACCCACTTTGCCCCCGTGCTTGCGGAAATGGCACAACAACACCCGCAGCTCCACATCCATACCTCCTACAGCGATCGCTTCGTCGATCTGATCGCTGAAGGTTTCGATTGCGCGATCCGGGTTGGTTATCTCCAGGACTCCAACCTGATCGCGAAGCGCGTCGGGCCGATCCATGGAAAGCTCGTCGCAAGCCCGGATTATATCAAAGCGCACGGTTCACCCGAGACGGTGGAGCAGCTAGTCAACCATCAGGCCCTCATGCAAGGAACGGAAGCCTGGCAGTTCATGGACGGCGACAAGATCGTCACGGCTCAGCCGCATGGCAGGTTCAAGGCCGACAACGCTACGGCGCTTGCCGCTGCCGCGGCGGCAGGACTCGGCATCGCCTGGCTCCCCGATTGCATCACATACGAATATGTGGCCTCCGGCGCGCTCGTTCCGGTGATGACACGCTATCCGGTACCTCCGGGGGCCGCATATGTCGTACGCCCGCCGGGTCAGCACTCCACGCGGAAAGTGCGAGTCCTCATCGAAATGCTGATCGAATGCTTCGCACGAAATCCAGACGTTTGGGGTGTGTAACGACCAGCGCATGCCTAGTATAGCAGGTAATTTGTGCGGCAATCGGCGGCGTTTGGCGGAGGGAGTGGGATTCGAACCCACGGTGGGCTTGCACCCACGCCGGTTTTCAAGACCGGTGCCTTAAACCGCTCGGCCATCCCTCCAAGCTTGATTTCGTTATATTTTCTGGCATTTTCCACGGCTCGAATTAGGCCGCCGTTACCATTCGCTACCGAAAGAGCTTCAAGGCATCGCCTTTACCGCGCTCCGGATCGCAGCGTCAACCTATTCCGCTACATCTGCCTGCATTCTTGGCACCGCCAACACCGGGCTCATGTCCGCTTCGGTGGCGCTTTGAATAGTCGCCCCCAATAGAAGGCACCTCCCTATTGACGATCTCCCGCAGCGGTGCACAAAGTATTTGTGGGTTATTGGGGGAACTTCTGAAATGAAGAGAAACGTTCTCGTGGCTGCAGCCGCGGCGCTGGTGCTTTCAGGATGTCAGACAGATGCGAATTCGCATTGGGAACAAATTGGAGCTGGTCCGACGTTGGAATATGCCAACGCTCAATGCAACATCGGCGCAATGGGTGTCGATCGAGGTATGGTAGCCTGGGGTACGCCGAGCTACGTTGCCGGTGCCCAACTCGGGAATGCGATCGGCAACGCAATTCGTCAGGCTGAATTCAAAAAGAACTGCATGATCATGCAGGGTTGGAAGCAGGTGCCGAACACGCAGAAATCTGTTTTGGCAACGTCAAATCTACCTGCACAGCAGTCACCCATGCAGGCAGCTTTGACTGAGTGGGGTGCAGCCAGCAATAGATGCACTGTGGAGAAGGACAAGGCCGCTTGCCAGCATCGAGATCAGTTGGAGATCCGACTCAAAGCCATGGGAGCGCACATCTGACAGGGAGTCGCTGTCCGGCTCCGCACCCGCCTGGTGGCGCCGATGCTCGAAAAGCTGTGGCTTTTCATACCGATCGCCTTGCCGGTTCGTGCCACAATCTTGCCCGGTTCCGACCACAATCGGTTAATACGCTGATAAAGAATTCCTGCGCACAAGGGGAATGGAATCAGGGCGTCGCTGGCATTTGTCCATCGGATCTTTGGCTCCTGGGGTTCGGGTTGTAGTGCGCCTGTCGAGACTGTAGGGGAACATCAGAAAATGCAGCCTGTGGCGCGCCCACATTTCCGTCGCGCTTCCGCTTTTGTGTTACTGGCCTTGTCGGCCGCCTTCTTGGCATCGTGCGCGACACCCGAACCGAAGGCGATGGTCAACACCAAGAAGCCCCGCTCCAAGGAATATTTCTCCGAGGCCGAATATGGCGTGAAGGCCAGCCCGCGCGTCACCTTCAAGATGTCGGGCCTGCAGCGTGGCGGCGGCCGCGACCAGCTCGGCAAGCCCTATCAGGTGCGCGGTAAATGGTACTATCCAAAGGAGGACAGGGGCTATGCCAAGGTGGGTCTGGCCTCCTGGTATGGCGAAGCCTTCCACGGCCGGCTGACTGCCAATGGCGAAGTCTACGACATGACGCATCTGACTGGCGCGCATCCGACGATGCCGCTGCCGAGCTATGCGCGGGTCACCAACATGAAGACCGGCAGCTCGGTCATCGTGCGGGTCAACGATCGCGGTCCCTACCATGATGGGCGCATCATCGACGTGTCGAAGCGCGCCGCCGAAATGCTCGACTATGCCAATAGCGGCACGGCCAAGGTGAAGGTGGAGTATGTCGGACGGGCGCCGCTCGACGGCAATGACGACCAGTATCTGATGGCGTCCTACCATCCCGGCAACAGGGCGCCGGATCCATCGGATGGCCTGCCGACCGGCGTGATGATCGCCATGAATGGACCGTCGCCAAGTCTGCCAGTGGGCACCCAGGCCGTGCCGTTTCCCGGCCAGTTGACCAATTCCGGATCGGTACCCGAAGCACAGCCTGTCATGTCGGCGCAGACGAGCATCGGCGATGTGACGCTGCCCGATTTCGGGCCGATCGTACCGCAGCGCCCGGAAATCAACCTGCCGCCGCAATCGCCATTCAGCGTGGCGTCGCTGTCTTACGCGGATGAGCGCGTGGAGCGCGCGTCCAACGCCTTTGCCGCGCTCGATGGCAACGGCATGTCGCCTGCCGAAATCCTCCAGTCGTGGAAGCGGGGTAACCCGGAAGCGCCGTCTGCCGGTTCGCCGACGGAGTATGTCGCGGCGGGCTCGTTCGAGGATGCCGCCGAGGCGAAGCGCGTGGCGGCGCAGCTTTCCGGCTTCGGCAGGACCGAAATCCAGCGCTCCGAACTCGACGGCGAGGACTGGTATTCGGTCAATCTCTACCCTGACGGCCATGGCAGCCTGGACGAGATGCTGCAGGCGGCGTGGTCGCATGGTGCGCCTGACGCGCTCGCCGTGCGGAACTGACCGCGAGGCAAGTTTTTCTGTCTTGCGTTTGTTTCGCGCGGAAAAAGCCTGATAGCTTGTAGGGCCTGCCCTGAAATGCCGGCTGACGGGTCGAACCTCTGATGAATTTTCGCCGCGCTTGGCCTTTTGCCGGGCTCCCTTTTGCTGGTCTCCTGGGTCTTGGCCTGCTGCTGGTTTCGCTGGCGCCGGCGGCGGCGCAGCTTTTCGAGACCAAGGCCGCGCAGGCGTTCATGATCGATGCCGAAACCGGCACGGTGCTGTTTGCCAAGGATGCCGACAGGCCGATGCCGCCGGCATCGCTCGCCAAGCTGATGACAATGGAAGTGGTCTTCAACGCCATCAAGTCGAGGCGCATGACGCTCGACGATACATTCGTGGTCAGCGAACACGCCTGGCGCACGGGCGGCGCGCCGTCTGGAACCTCGACCATGTTCGCCAAGCTCAAATCGGCGATCCGGCTGGAGGACCTCATCCAGGGCGTGACGGTCCAGGCAGCCAATGACGGCTGCATCATCGTTGCTGAAGGCATCGCCGGATCGGAGGCGAATTTCGCGGCGCAGATGACCGAACGCGCCAGGCAGATCGGCCTCACCAAATCGACATTCGTCAATTCGACCGGCCTGCCGGCCGACGGTCAGCAAACGACGGTTCGCGAGCTTGCGCTACTGGCCTTGCATATCTGGCGCGATTACCCGGATCTCTATCGCTACTACGGGCAGAAGGATTTCACCTGGAACAAGATCCTGCAGAGGAACCGCAACCCGCTGCTGGCGATGGATATCGGCGCCGACGGCCTGGCGGTCGGCGCCAGCCAGACCGGCGGTTTCGGCATTGTCGGCTCGGTCAACCAGAACGGCAGGCGGTTGATCGTGGCGATGAGCGGTCTGGCCAGCGACCGCGAGCGCGCCGAGGAGGCGCGAAAGCTGCTCGACTGGGGCTTGCGCTCCTTCCAGAAGACCGAGATTTTTGCTGGAGGTGAGGTGGTCGGCGAGGCCCAGGTTTTCGGCGGCGCCAAATCCGGCGTGGCGCTGAAGGCAAAGGGCCCGGTGACGATCTTCCTGCCGACCGCCAACGGCGACAAGGTGACCGCCAGCATCGTCTATGACGGGCCGGTTGCGGCACCCGTGGAGGAGGGGCAGAGGGTGGGGGCGCTGCGCGTCTGGATCGGCGACACGCTGAGCCAGGAGACGCCGCTTTTCGCGGCTGAGTCGGTCGGTGTTGGATCGTTGCCGCAGCGTGCGTTCGATGCCGCCACGGAACTGGCCGTCGGCTGGTTGCGTTAGCGGCGCTACGGTGGACCTTTTTCCCGGCCGGGACTATGACCATCCCCAGGCACCGACAGAGGCGGTACGATTGGCGCGCGGATTTTTCATCACCTTCGAAGGCGGCGAAGGAGCAGGCAAGTCGACGCAGATCGAGCGGCTGGCCAGGAAGATGCGCGCCAAGAAATATGATGTCCTCGTCACGCGTGAGCCGGGCGGCTCACCGGGCGCGGAAGCTGTCAGGCATGTCCTGCTTTCGGGTGCCGCCGAACCGTTCGGCCCCAAGATGGAGGCGCTGCTTTTTGCAGCCGCGCGTTCCGATCATGTCGAACAGGTCATCCGGCCGGCGGTCGAGCGCGGTTCGATCGTACTTTGCGACCGCTTCATGGATTCCTCGCGCGTCTACCAAGGCGTCACCGGCGGCCTCGATCCGGCGTTCATGGACGCACTGGAAGAGGTTGCCATCAACGGCATGGCGCCCGACATGACGCTGATCTTCGATATCGACCCGACCGAGGGGCTGCGCCGCGCCACGGCGCGGCGGGGCAGCGATGCCGATGCCGACCGTTTCGAAAAGGAGACGCTCGATATCCACCAGCGCCGCCGCGAAGCCTTTCTGGCGATCGCGGCTGCCGAGCCGGAGCGTTGCATCGTCATCGACTCGTCCGCCGATCCCGACGTGGTGGAGAACGTCGTCACCGCCACGGTGTTCGCAGCCCTGGAGGCGTTGGCGCCAACACACAGCAAGCAGGCGTCGCCGGCATGATCTTCGAACGCATCGCCCCTGAGCAGCACGACACGCTGGACGGCGTACCGGAGCCGTCCGAGACCCCGCGCCTGGTCGGGCATGGCCAGGCGGCGAACATGCTCGCGTCAGCCTATCGCTCGGGCAAGCTGCCCCATGCGCTGATCTTTGCCGGCCCGGTCGGCATCGGCAAGGCGACGCTTGCCTTCCATCTGGCGCATCATCTTTTGAAGCATCCGGCATTCGAGCAGGCGCCCGATGTTCTTGCCGTTCCCGACCCGGCGTCATCGCTGTTTCGCCAGATCGCCACCGGCGCGCATCCTTCGGTGCTGCATCTGACGCGCCCGGCGAACGACAAGACCAAGAGTTTCAAGACGGTCGTCACCGTCGACGAGATCCGCAAGGTCAGCCGCTTCCTCTCGCTGACCTCGCATGACGGCAGCTACCGCGTGGTGATCGTCGATCCGGCTGACGACATGAATATCAACGCCGCCAATGCCTTATTGAAGAATCTTGAAGAACCGCCGGCGCGGACTTTGTTCATTCTCATCGTGCATGCGCCCGGCAGCCTGCTGCCGACGATCCGGTCGCGCTGCCAGATGGTGCGGCTGACGCCGCTCGATGCCGAAAGCCTGATGGCCGTTCTGGAAGGGTTCGAACCACCACCGCCCGACAATCCCGCGGCGCGCGCGGCACTGGCCGAGCGGGCAGGGGGCAGTGCGCGCGCCGCGATCCTGTTGACGCAATATGGCGGACTGGAAATCGCCGAGACCCTCGATGCCCTGGTGACGGCGAGAAGAGGCGACGTCGCCGGCGCCTATCGCCTGGCGGAGGCGGTCGCCGGTCGCGACCAGGCTATCCAGTTCGACATCTTCAACCGCCGTGCGCTCGACCTGCTTGCATCAGGCGCCAGCGAAGCAGCGCTTGCCGGCGATCTGGCGCGGGCGAAAACGCTGTCGGATACTTGGCACGAGGCGCTGAACGCTATATCTGAGACGGATACCTACAATCTCGACAAGAAGCAGCACGCCTTGACCATGATCGACCGCCTGAATTCCGCAATGCGAATGTGACCGGATCCGGCCCCGCGTCGGGATGGCAATCGCCGCCCCGATGCGATATCCACCGCCTCACATTCATTCGGACATTCATGACGGTTCATTCATGTCACGCGACACATTCTATATCACGACCGCGATTTCCTATCCGAACGGCAAACCGCATATCGGCCATGCCTACGAGCTGATCGCCACCGACGCGCTCGCCCGTTTCCAGCGGCTTGACGGCAAGCGGGTTTTCTTTCTTACCGGCACCGACGAGCACGGCATCAAGATGCTGCAGACGGCAAAGCGTGAAGGCATTTCACCGCGCGAGTTGGCCGACCGCAATTCGGCGGAATTCAAGCGCATGGCCGTTGCGCTCAATGCCTCCAATGACGATTTCATCCGCACCACCGAAAAGCGGCACTACGCTGCCTCCCAGGCGATATGGAAGGCGATGGCCGCCAATGGCGACATCTACAAGGGCGGCTATGCCGGCTGGTACTCGGTGCGCGACGAGGCCTATTACGGTGAAGAGGAAACCGAAGTCCGCCCCGACAATGTCCGCTACGGCCCGCAGGGGACACCAGTCGAATGGGTCGAGGAGGAGAGCTACTTCTTCCGCCTCTCGGCCTATCAGGACAGGCTACTGGCGCTTTACGAAAGCCAGCCGGACTTCATCGGCCCGAGCGAACGGCGCAATGAGGTGATGAGTTTCGTCAAGTCCGGGCTGAAGGACCTGTCGATCTCGCGCACCACTTTCGACTGGGGCGTGCCGGTGCCGGGCGACGAAAAGCACGTGATGTATGTCTGGGTCGACGCCTTGACCAACTACATCACTGGCGTCGGCTATCCCGATGAAGACGCTGATGATTGGCACTTTTGGCCGGCGGATGCGCATATCATCGGCAAGGACATCGTTCGTTTCCACGCCGTCTATTGGCCAGCCTTCCTGATGTCGGCGGGCATCCCCCTGCCGAAGCGCGTCTTCGGCCACGGTTTCCTGTTCAACCGCGGCGAGAAGATGTCGAAGTCGGTTGGGAACGTCGTCGACCCTTTCACCATGGTCGAGCACTACGGCGTCGATCAGGTGCGTTACTTCTTCCTGCGTGAAGTGCCGTTCGGCCAGGACGGCAGCTACAGCCACGAAGCCATCGTCAACCGCACCAATGCCGATCTCGCCAATGGTCTCGGCAATCTGGCGCAGCGCTCGCTGTCGATGATCGCCAAGAACTGCGGTGGCGTTGTGCCGCGGCGCGGCGACCTCCTGGATGCCGACAGTGCGATCCTCGACCAGGCGGTGGATGCGCTTGGCGCGGCGCGCAAGACGATGGCAGAGCAGGGCATCCATTTGGCGCTGACGGCGATCTTCGGCGTGGTGGCCGAAGCCGACCGCTATTTCGCCTCGCAGGAACCTTGGGCGCTGAAGAAAACCGATCCTGTCCGTATGGAGACGGTGCTTTGGACGACCGCCGAGATCGTACGCCGCGTGGCGTTGTTGTGCCAGCCTTACATCCCGGGGTCGGCCGCCAAGCTGCTCGACTTGCTGGCGGTGGCGGCGGACAAGCGTGACTTTGCGCATGTCCACGCCGACTATGCACTGGTGCCCGGTACGGCATTGCCCGTGCCGGAGGGCGTCTTTCCGCGTTACGTCGAACAGCCGGACGCGAACGCCTGATGCTGGTCGACAGTCACTGCCATCTCGATTTTCCTGATTTCGCTGAGGAGCGGGCGGCCATCGTCGCCCGCGCCAAAGCGGCCGGAATCGGCCGCATGGTGACCATCTCGACACGCGTGAAGCGATTTCAGCAAATAATTGAGATCGCTGACTCTTTCGACGATGTCTATTGCTCTGTCGGCACTCATCCACACAATGCCGCAGAAGAGCTTGATGTGACGACCGAAGAACTCATACGCCTATCCGCGCATCCCAAGGTGGTGGCGATCGGCGAGGCCGGGCTCGATTATTTCTACGACCATGCGCCGCGCGATGCGCAGGCACAGGGGTTTCGCACCCATATCGCCGCCGCCCGCGAGACGGGGCTGCCGCTGGTCATCCATTCGCGCGACGCCGACGGCGACATGGCGGATATCCTCGAGGATGAAACAGGGAAGGGCGCCTTCCCCTTCATCCTGCATTGTTTTTCCTCCGGACGCCGGCTGGCGGAAGTGGGCGTCAAGCTCGGCGGCTATGTGTCCTTTTCCGGCATCCTGACCTTCAAGAATTCGGCCGAACTGCGCGCCATCGCCGCTGATGTGCCGCATGAGCGCCTGCTGGTCGAAACCGACGCGCCATATCTGGCGCCGGTGCCGTTTCGCGGCAAGCGCAACGAGCCGGCCTATGTCGCGCATACGGCCAAGGTTCTGGCGGAAACGATCGGCGTCGGCGAGGCCGAGATCGCCGATATCACGACGGACAATTTCTTTCGGCTGTTCAGGAAGCTGCCGCGCCCGGACACGCAGGCATCAGCATGAGCGACCGGCTGCGTCTTACCATCCTCGGCTGCGGCTCGTCGCCGGGCACGCCGCGCATCACCGGCGACTGGGGCAATTGCGATCCCACCAATCCCAGGAACCGGCGCATGCGCACCGCCGCCCTTGTCGAGCGGATCGCGGCGAATGGCAGCCGAACCACCGTCGTCATCGACACCGGGCCGGATTTCCGCGAGCAGATGCTGCTGGCATCGGTCAAGCGTATCGATGCCGTCGTTTACACGCATCCGCATGCCGACCATATTCACGGCATCGACGATTTGCGCGGCTTCGTCCTCGAACAGCGCCAGCTGATCGATATCCATGCCGACCAAGACACCATGCTGCGCATGCAGCAAGCGTTCGGCTATTGTTTCGAAACGCCGCCAGGCAGCTCCTATCCACCGATCGTCAACGCCCACATCATCGATCACGCCAGGCCGGTGGTGATCGAAGGAGAGGGGGGTGCCCTCACCCTCCAGCCGCTGCCGCAGTTCCATGGCGACATCATCTCGCTCGGTTTTCGCATCGGCGGGCTCGCTTATTGTCCCGATATCAGCGGCTTCCCGGACGCTACGGTCGGGCGGATGCACGGCCTGGAGATGCTGGTCATCGACGCGCTGCAATACAGGACGCATCCGAGCCATCTGTCGCTCGGTCAGGCGCTTGACTGGATCGAAAAACTGGCGCCGAAAAAGGCCGTGCTGACGCATATGCATGTGCCGCTCGACTACGCCACGGTGATGGCCGAGACGCCAGCCAACGTCGAGCCGGCCTATGATGGCATGGTGATAGAAATCCCTTATGAATCAGTGTGATACGGATAGCGCTTCATATGCGTATTCGGCTCTTTGGCCCGAATATCAGCAGCGTTCCAATCCGCTTATAGCCCATACGGGGATAAAGCAGCGCCCCGGCATGTGTCGCGGCCAGCACCGAGCACCGCGACCCGTGGGCCCGGTCGTCATGCAACATTTTCGACATAAGCGCCTGGCCGATGCCGCGACGCCGGTGCGAAGGCTCGACATACATGTCCGCGCACCACGTGGCGCCAACTGCATCCACGCTTCGCACGCGTCCAACGATATCGTCGCCATCGACCGCCACATATTGGCGGAACGGCGCTCCGTCGCCGAGCAGATCATCCGCGATCGGCCGCCTGCGCATGATCTTTCCCAACTGCGCCGCCCGTTCGACTGTCCGCACGCGTTCGATCGAAACAACCGCCGGCGGCTTTGGAATCTGGCTCAGTGGCTGGACGAAAAATCCTTCCGTCCGAAGCAGCCGGTAGCCGAGAGCCCTGTACCCGGAACGCGTCGGCCCATCCGATTCCTCGTTCGCGATCACAACTGATATAGCGAAGCCGGGCCGCGCATGCTGCCGCACGATCGCGTCAGCTTCCTCGGCGGTGATGTCATGGACGACCCATTCCTCGCTGCGGTAGTCGCGAGGATTCTTGCGCACGGCATCGCGCATCAGCCACAATGGCCCGACGCGGCTGGCCTCGTAAGGAAAGGTGTGGCTCTTGCCGATGCTGTAGCCATGCACGAACACCTCGATCGCCGCTTCGATCTCACGCTTTGCTGTCGTCATCCGGGCAGCCTAGCGTTGGCCATCGGCTCAAGGCAACACGCCAAGCCTATGAAAATCGCCAGTAATTCCAACTGCCAGATCTATCCATCAGTTCCATAATCTATCTTATGCGACTTTCAGATGTAGCAGCTGAGACAGTTAAGCATGCGGCTGTCGGCGGCGTGCTCAGCCATTTCCATTCGAGCGGTCGGGGCCAAGAGTGCCGCCCCACTATTCCAGAATGACGACGGCTTCCACCTCGAAGAGCATGGGGTCAATTGCAAGCTTGGGAACAGGAACCAGAGTCTGTGCCGGCAGCGCGTCGCCGAACATTTCCTTGACGTTCCTGGTCAGCACCTCGAGCTTGGACATGTCGTGATCGACCACGAAGACCGTTAGCTTGGCGACCTGATCCGGCCTGGCGCCGATCCCCTCAAGCGCGGTGCGCAAATTCGCGTAGGCCTGTTTAACCTGGACAGCGAAGTCGGGCGACAAGGCTCCCGTGCTGTCCTGGCCGCCCTGTCCGGAGATGTAGGCCACCCGCACGTTGCGGGGCGCGATCACCGCCGTGCTGTAGCCATTCGGTGACGGGTCGTAGAGGTTTTGTGGATTGACGATAGTCAGCTTTCGATCCTCGCTCGCAGTCGTCGCAGTGGGAATGGTCATGATGATTAGGCCTCCGATAAGCCGATGCTTGATTGCACGTGACATGTCTTCTTCTGTTGGCTCCGCGGATTGCGGGTGACGTACCTCGCGGCCGGCGCGATTGAACTTTCGCCATATCAGTCATACGATGTACCATACGATGTACGAGTCATCGTATGGTACATTGTACTAGTCAAGCGGTTGGCGCCGACATTCCTGACGGCGCCTGCCAAAAATTGAAGTTCGGTCAGCGAGAGAAAGACGAATGGCAGCCAAGCGTAGCGGCGCCCCAAGCAAACGGTCTCTCCGGACAAGGCCCCAGCCCGTGCTGGAACCGACCGGTGAACCGCCTCTCTCCAGGGAGCGTATCGTGGCGACCGCGGTAGAATTGCTGGACGCTCAAGGGCTCGATGGATTGACGATGCGTGGGCTGGCCGAGCGCCTTGGCTCGGGCGTAATGAGCCTGTATTGGCACGTCGACAACAAAGAGGATGTCTTTGATCTGGCGCTCGATTCGGTGCTCGAGTATCGCGGACCGCCGCAAATGGCCGAGTCTCAAGACTGGCGCGCAGATATCGTTCATATGCTCGAGGACTGGCGCGCCAGCATGCTGCGCCATTCTTGGTCGGCGTCGCTGTTGCCGCGCCGGGCGCTCGGCTCGAACATCCTCAGTCGCCTGGAACTGTTGAGCAAGACCTTGTCCAAAGCCGGTGTAGCGGACACGGATTTGAACGTCGCCATATGGTCGCTCTGGAACTATGTTATGGGCGCCACCATCACCCGGGCGAGCTTCGACCTCTCGGACGACGACATGGCCGCCGCGCAGCAGCGCCTTACCGGCGAACGCTATACGACAATCGAACGCTCTCGTCTGCTGTTGGATAACGATTGGGACGGCGCTTTCCGGAAAGGCCTCGACTTCCTGCTCGATGGCCTCGCTCCAAGATAATAGAGATTGCTTTCATCGCCCCCTACCCGGCCGGTGTCGCACCTTCCGAACTCTGCAACAGGACCTCCGAAAATGCATCTCGGCTTTCTCGATTTTCCCGCGCAGCTGCCCGGCGGCGTGCAGCCGCGCATCGTGCTGTTCGGCGCGCCGCATGGCAGCACCTATCCCGGGGCCGATCCCTCCGGTTTCGCCGGCGCGGCGGCCGCCATTCGCGCCGCCAGCCAGGACGATGCGCAGTTCCTCGACAATTGGGATTTCGACCTTGGCGGACCCCTCTTCGACGGCCGTGAGCCTTGCTGCGTCGATGCCGGCGACCTGGCGACGTCGGTCCTCGACAATGCGGGAAACCGCAAGCTGATCGAAGAGAAGACGCGCGCCGTCCTCGCCGCCGGCGCCGCACCGCTGATGATCGGGGGCGACGATTCCGTGCCCATCCCCTTCATCGCCGGCTTTGCCGATCATGGCCCAATCTGGATCCTGCAGATCGATGCCCATATCGACTGGCGCGACGAGCGTTATGGCGAGCCCTTGGGCTATTCCAGCACCATGCGCCGGGCGAGCGAGATGCCACATGTCGCCGGCATCGTCCAGGTGGGCATCCGTGGTGTAGGCAGTGCCCGGCCCTTGGAGGTCGAGACCGCCAGGCGCTGGGGCGCGCACCTGGTCACCGCACGGGAGATCCACGCCGAGGGCATTGAAGCCGCCCTCAGGCACATACCTTCGGGCGCGCGCGTGGTCGTAACCCTCGACTGCGACGGGCTCGATCCCAGCGTGATGCCGGGCGTCGCCGGCCGCACGCCCGGCGGGCTGACCTATCAGCAGGCGATCGGGCTGATCGAGGGGGTGAGCCAGCGCGGACGCCTTGCCGGCTTCGACCTCATCGAATTCCAAACGACCGCCGATATCGACGGCATCACGGCGCTCACCGCCGCCCGCCTGCTCGTCAATGTGATCGGACGCATCGTCAGGCAGGTTTGAGGTGATCGGCACGTGCAACCTGCCGATCGGCCTGCGCACCTGGGGACGTTAGAAAGCCAGGCTGGAGCTGTTGCGCTAAAAAAATTCGCCGAGGAACGCCGCCGCCTCATCCGAGATGCCGACGATCTTGTTCGTTGCC
>NZ_NWQG01000064.1:0-4416 GCF_002529485.1 Mesorhizobium sanjuanii | reverse complement strand
GTATCTCTTTGTGTTCCCGAAAGAGGTGAACAACAACCCGAGGAGATTGAAACAATGCGTAAACTCGCCACCCTTTTGCTTGCCGGTACGGTCGCCGTTTCGGCTCTTGCCACCGCAGCCTATGCCCAGAATCCGATGGTCGGCGGCGCCGCCATGTATGCCACCAAGAACATCGTCGAGAACGCCGTCAATTCGAAGGACCACACGACGCTGGTCGCGGCCGTCAAGGCTGGCGGCTTGGTCGAAACGCTGCAGAGCGCCGGCCCCTTTACCGTGTTCGCGCCGACCAACGAAGCCTTTGCAGCACTTCCGGCCGGCACCGTCGAGACTTTGCTCAAGCCCGAAAACAAGGACAAGCTGGTCAAGATCCTGACCTGCCACGTCGTCGGTGCCAAGGCGCTCGCCGCGGATGTGACCAAGATGGTCAAGGACGATGGCGGCGCGCACAAGGTCAAGACGGCCGGCGGTTGCGAGCTGACGCTCAAGACCGACGGCGGCAAGGTCACCGTGACCGACGAGAACGGCAATGTCGCCAACGTCACCATCGCCGATGTCGAGCAATCGAATGGCGTCATCCACGTCATCGACAAGGTTCTCCTGCCGAAGATGTAACGAAAGGCTTGCTGCGGGCGAAATTGCAGCAAGAGCTCCCGTCGATTGCAGTGTCTCGCTCCCGTGATCCTGCAATTGACCAGCGCGCTCCGCGTCCTCCACCCTCAGATGTGTGGAAGGCGCGGAGTGTTCGTTTGAGGGCAACCGTCACCGGCTTTTGATTTCCCCGTGGCGGCATTGTTTGGCATAGAGACAACAGAAGGACTAGGTCATGAACCGTCGCGATTTTCTTTTGAGCGGTGCGGCTGCCATCGGGGTCGTTGGGGCTGCGGCAATTGTGCTGCGCATGGGCAATCCGCAGGTCGCGCAGGCTGCCGAGAAGTTCGAAGTCACCAAGACCGAGGCCGAATGGCGCGCCATCCTGTCAGATGCGGCGTTCAATGTACTGCGCAAGGAAGGCACCGAATATCCCGGCACCAGCCCGCTGCTCAACGAGCATCGCAAGGGCCTCTTCGCCTGCGCCGGCTGCGACCTGCCGGTCTATTCCTCGGAAACCAAGTTCGATTCCGGCACCGGCTGGCCGAGCTTCTGGCAGGAAATTCCCAGCGCCGTCGGCACGACGCAGGACAGGTCCCTGGGCATGACCCGCACCGAGGTCCATTGCCGACGCTGCGGCGGCCATCTCGGCCATGTCTTCGACGATGGCCCGCCGCCGACCGGCCTGCGCCATTGCATCAACGGCGTTGCCCTGACCTTCAAGCCGGCCACGGCCTGAGGACAACTGCGACCCCGACTTTGTCGGAGCGCGTGAGAACATTGTAACGACTGATTTTGCGCATGACCGCGAAAATTGCTTTCCGGGGTCATGCGCGAGGGCGCCAGGCGGGGATCCAGCGCGCCTCAATGGCCTCCGCCGCCACCGCCGCCCTGTGCGGCAGGCCTACGGATGAACAGGGTGAAGAGTCCCAGCGTAGCGAACAACACCGTCAGCATGAAGAACACATCCATGAAGGACAGCAGCGACGCCTGCTGCTGGACCATGCCCGACAGCTTTGAGATCGCCGCTTTGGAGGCGTCGAGGCCTGCGGTCTGCTCGAAGTTGAGCGTCATGTTCTGCAGCTTCTCCTGCGCCGCGGCGCTGCCCCATTGCACGTGCTCGGAGAGCCTCGCGTAGTGGAAGGCATTGCGGTCGATCAGCACCGTGTTGATGACGGCGAGGCCAACCGCGCCGCCGAGATTGCGGGTCAGGTTGAACAGGCCGGACGCATTCTTCAGCCGCTCGGGCGGCAAGGTGCCCAGCGCGATGTTGTTGATCGGCACCATGCACAGCATCATCGAACAGCCGCGCAGGATCTGCGGGATCAGCAGTTCTTGGAAATCCCAGTCGGCGGTGAGATGCGTCATCCACCAGGTTCCCGTGGCAAAGCCGAAAAAGCCGATCATCATCATGATGCGCGGGTCCATCTTGTTCGACAGGATGCCGGAGATCGGCGCGGTGAGGAACATGGCCAGGCCGCTGACGAACAGCGCCTCGCCGATCATCAGCGAATCGTAGCCGCGGATGCGCCCGAGGAACACGGGGTAGAGATAGGTCAGACCGTAGAGGCCGATGCCGACGACGAAGGAGAACAGCGAGCCGAAGGCGAAATTGACGTTGCTGAAGGCCTTGAGATCGACGATCGGCTCCTCGGCGGTGAAGACGCGCCAGAAGAACAGCACCGCGCCGACGGTCATGATGATGGCGCAGATGAACACCGCCTGGTCCTGCAGCCAGTCATTGTTCGGGCCTTCCTCCAGCACATATTCCATGCAGCCCAGGAAGGCCGCCATGCCGGCCAAACCCCACCAGTCGAACTTGCTGAACAGCTTGAGATTGGGCTTGTCGAAGTCGATCAGCGACCACGCGGCTGTCGTCACCAGAATGCCGGGCACGACGTTGACCAGGAACAGCCAGTGCCAGGACATGGCGTGGCTGATATAGCCGCCGACGGTCGGGCCGATGGTCGGCGCCAGCGTCGCCACCAGGCCGATCATCGGCGAGACGATGGCGCGGCGCGACGGCGGGAAGATGGTGAAGGCGGCTGCAAAGACGCTCGGGATCATGCCGCCGCCGATGAAGCCCTGCACGGCGCGGTAGACGATCATCTGGTCGATATTGGTGGCGGTCGCGGCCAGCGCGCTGGCCGCCGTGAAGCCTGCCGCCGAAATGGTGAACAGCACGCGCGTCGACAGCATCCGGCTGAGGAAACCGGACAGCGGGATCATGACCACCTCGGCGATCAGATAGGCGGTCTGCACCCACGGGATCTCGTCGGAACTGGCGCTCAAGCCCGCCTGGATCTCGGCCAGCGAGGCCGAGACGATCTGGATGTCGAGGATCGCCATGAACATGCCGAACACCATCGCCAGGAAGGCGATGATGCGGCGGATCGGCATGTGATCGGTCTGGGCCGGGATGGCCGGCGCCGATCCGGCGGTAATGGTTGCGGTTGCCATGGCATGGCCTCCCTAAGCAATTCCAGGAAAAGTGCGCAGCGGTTTTTCCGTCCGGAATTGCGTCAAAACAAATTACTTGGCAGGCAGGGCGGCTCAGCGCTCAACAGGCCACTGAGCCGCCCCCCAAAGTGCTCAGTTGGTCGTCGCGGTGGGCGCCGTGCGACTGTCGACGGCGACGACGACACTCAGGCCGGCGCGCAGCCTGCCGGTCTTCAGCACGTTCGCCGGCACGTCGATGCGGACCGGCACGCGCTGCACGACCTTGGTGAAATTGCCGGTGGCGTTTTCCGGCGGCAGCAGCGAAAACACCGCACCCGAGGCCGGCGCCAGCGAAGAGACAGTGCCTTCAAAGTCATGGCCGTCGATCGCGTCGACCGAAACCCTGACCTTTTCGCCGGGCACCAGCCGGCCAAGCTGCGTCTCCTTGAAATTGGCGACGATATAGAGCTTGTCCATCGGCACGATGACCGCGAGCTTCTGTCCGGGGCTGACCAGATCGCCCTGTTCGACGGAACGGTTGCCGACGACGCCGTCATAAGGCGCGCGCAGCACGGTGAAGGACAGGTCACGCGCGGCCTTGTCGCGGCTGAGCTGCAGCGACGCCAGCGTGCTGGCCGATTCCGCGCGCTGCGCCTGCAGTACGCCGATATTGGCCTCGGCCGCCGCTATCTGCGCGTCGGCGCCGACGAGGGCAGCCTTGGCCTGATCGAGGGCGGTCTGGGCGTCGTCTAGCTGCGCCTGCGTGCCGACATGCGTCTTGAGCAGTTGCGTCGCGCGCTGCTGGGCACGCGCGGCATTGTTAGCGGCAGCCTGATCGGCAGTCTTTTGCGCCTGCGCCTGCTGCAGCGCCGCGCGCGCCGCCTCGGTCTGCGCGTCGATGCGGTCGAGCGTCTTGCTCAGCGTGGCGATCTGCGCTTCGGCCTGCGCGACGGCTATCTTGTAGTCGCCGTCATCGACGGTCAGCAGCGGGTCGCCCGCTTTCACCTGCTGGTTCTCGCTCACCTCGACCTGGTCGACATAGCCCGAAATTTTTGGCGAGATGAACGCCATGTCGGCCTGGACATAGGCATCATCGGTTGAGATCATGAAGCGGCCGTCGGTCCAGTAATTGTAGCCATACCAGGCGCCGGCGCCGAGCAGCCCAAGCCCGATGATGGGCAGCAGAAGCGAGCGCACCGAGCGCTTCTTCTTGGCCGGCGCCTCGGCCGGGGGGCTGATCGCGGGCTGGACAGGCACTTCCGGCGCTTCGGTCGCCGGAGCGACCTTGGCATTGGGGAATGGGCGGACTTCAGCGGTGACGGGCGCGTTCGAGGACATGATATCTCTCTATCCGAGTATATGCAGGGAAAAATCTGTTATACTGAACCG
>NZ_NWQG01000063.1:0-74379 GCF_002529485.1 Mesorhizobium sanjuanii | reverse complement strand
AGTATATGCAGGGAAAAATCTGTTATACTGAACCGTTCGGTTCGATATGGGCGTTGACTTAGCGTCAAAACGGTCCCATATCAAGGGCAATCGAACCGATTGGTTCGAATTATTTTGCGAGGTGTGAGTTTTATGGGCGAGACACTATCCGACACGGGCAAGGACCAGTGCGACGTGCTGGACAGCCTGCGTCGTGGCCGCCCGGCGGCCGGGCAGGACCCGGTCAAACGCAGTCAGATCATCGACGGCGCCCGCCGTGTCTTCATCGACAAGGGTTTTGAGGCGGCGTCGATGAACGACATCACGCGCGAAGCCGGCGTCTCCAAAGGCACGATCTATGTCTATTTCGCCAACAAGGAAGAGTTGTTCGAGGCGCTGATCGAGGAAGAGCGCGGCACGATCTTCAAGAACATGTACGATATGCTCGACCGCGCCGACGACCTTCGCGAGACGCTGGTGAAGTTCGGCAAGGTGCTGTCCCTCAAGATCACCTCGGCCAAGGTCATCCAGGCGCAGCGCACGGTGATCGGCGCGTCCGACAGGATACCCGACATGGGCGCGCGTTTTTACGAACGCGGCCCGAAGCGCGGCCATGACAAGGTTGCGGCCTTTCTCAATGCCGCCGTCGAGCGCGGCCTGCTCGAGATCGACGATGTCGATCTTGCCGCCTATCAATTCACCGAACTGTGCCTGGCCGGTCTTTTTCGCCAGTGCATATTCGCCTACCGCACCAAGGCGCCGAGCCAGGATGAAATCGACCACATCGTCAGGTCGGGCGTCGGCATGTTCCTGAAGGCCTACGGTACAGAAAGGCTTGCCGAGGAAGAAAGCCATCAGATGATTGCGCTGGAGGCGGAGCGCTAACCTGTTTTTGCTCTATCCGCCATTGGCCGCAAGCACGATCGCCGCGCGCAGTTCTTCCAGGCCCTCGTTTCTTTCCGACGATGTCGCGAGAACGAACGGAAACGCGGCCGGCCGCTTCTTGATTTTCGCCAATGTCTCTTCGATCAATCGCGGCACGCCGGCGGCCTTGATCTTGTCGGTCTTGGTCAGCACGATCTGATAAGACACCGCCGCCTTGTCGAGCAGCGACAGCACCTCGTCGTCCTTGGCCTTGATGCCATGGCGGGCGTCGATCAGCACGTAGACCCGCTTCAGCGTCACGCGGCCCTTGAGATAGTCGAAGACCAGCTTCGTCCAGTCGTCGACCTTTTCCTTGGGCGCGCTCGCATAGCCGTAGCCCGGCATGTCGACCAGCGCCATCGGCGGCAGGTCGGCGCCTTCGCCCGAAAATCCATCCGGCACGAAATAGTTGAGTTCCTGCGTCCGTCCCGGCGTGTTGGAGGTGCGCGCCAGCCCCTTCTGGTTGACCAGCGCATTGATCAGCGATGATTTGCCGACATTCGAACGGCCGGCAAAGGCGATCTCCGGCGGCCCTTCCGGCGGCAGGAACTTCATCGACGGCACGCCGCGGATGAAGATCCACGCTTGCGTGAACAATTCGGGAGCGATCGCGGTCTTGTTGCTTGTCGTTTTGTTTGTCGCGCTCAAACCGCGGCCTCCAGGCGAGCAATATCGGCGCCTCTGATGGCGTTGAGGTTGCGGCTGATCTTGTCCACCGGCCAGTCCCACCAGGCCGCCATCAACAGCCGCCTGATCGTCTTGTCGTCGAAGCGCATTTTCACCACCTTGGCCGCATTGCCGGCGACGATCGCATAAGGCGGCACGTCGTGCGTGACCACCGATTTCGCCGCCACGATGGCGCCATGGCCGATCTTGACGCCGGGCAGGATTACCGCCTCCATGCCGATCCATACATCATTGCCGAGCACTGTGTCGCCGCGTATTTCCTTCGACCACGTCTTCGGGTCGAAACCCTGTTCCCAGCCATGGCCGAAGATGTTGAACGGGTAGGTCGAGAAGCCGGACATGGCATGGTTGGCGCCGTTCATGATGAAGCGCGCGCCCTCGGCGATGGCGCAGAATTTGCCGATGATCAGCCTGTCGCCGATGAACGGATAGTGGTGCAGCACGCATCGCTCGGCGAATTTGTCCGGCCCGTCCGGGTCGTCGTAATAGGTATAGTCGCCAATCTCGATGTTCGGCGCGTTGACCAGTCCCTTGAGGAAGCCGACGCGCGTGTGCATCGGGATCGGGTGCTTGATGTTGGGGTTGGGTCCGTCCATGTCGAGGTCCGTCGAGTGGGTTGGCAGCCGCGCAGGCGAAATCCGCGTGCGCCGTTCAAAATAGCGTGATCCGCCCTGTAGCGCCAATCACCCGATGAGCGTGCCCCTAAGGGCTTCGATGGTCACTTCGTGCCGCGGCAAATCACGATCGGATCGGACATCGCTCGGTCGAAACCACTGCCCTGGTAGACGCTGACATTCGCGGCGCCTGGCGGCAAAAGGAAGCTGCCCTCGACGATCTTCTGATCGCCGGTCGGCATGTGCAAAGCCCAGCTAAAGCTGCAGAACCGTGGCGCCGCCTTGGGTTCGACAAGGCTGCAGTTCAACTGCGCGCCGCCCAGCATCGCGGCCCCGCCACAGCTGACGGCCTCCTTGGCGACGGCCGGAAGCGCACAGCCCGACAGGACAGCCACGGTCGTGATCGCGAGCCAGTTCATCGTCATCTTTTCACCGGCCCCATGCCGGTCCTTCCTTTGCGCCACCGCCGATGTGACATTTGCTCCAGGCGGCCTAATCCATCTTGCGCACCGCGTCCAGCATGATTATGTGCATGATGATAATAAGCATGCTCACGAAAAGTTGCTAGCCGACTCCGATATCCCTGCCATGTCCTTTACACCCAACATCAGCTTCGTGCTGCACGATGCCGCGCGCCCGCTCAGCAAGCGGTCTGGGCAGCGTTCGCGCGCCTCCGACGCCCAGCAGCATCAGCTGCAAACCCTATCCCTGATCAAGTCCAATCCGCTCGAGGCTTGCGTCCAGCCAGCCGTCGACAGGGAGAAAATACATGGCTGAATCAACCTCACCAAGGAAGCCGGCCGGGGAGCCTTCCGCGGATCTGGCGAGCGACCAGATAATCCGGCTGGACAGCGAACGCGGGCAGAGGCGAGCCAACACGGTCATCGATGATGACGAGCTGGAAGCGCCGGTTGCCCTGGAGCCGGCGGTACTCGAGGCTCCGTCCCCGCAGCCGCGGCAAGCCACGGTCACCGTGGCGCCCCCCGCTCCGGTCAAGCCCAGGCGCAGCCTGACGCGGCCGATCCTTTTTGCGCTGCTCCCCGTGGCGCTGGCCGTTGGCGGCTACTACTACGTTATCGGCGGCCAGGTCATGACCACCGACAATGCCTACATCCAGGCCCAGTCGCTCGGCGTCTCCACCGATGTCTCCGGCACTGTCTCCGAGATCGACGTGCACGAGAACGAAGCGGTGAAGCAGGGCCAGGTGCTCTTCCGGCTGAAGCCGGCCTCCTTCGAAACCGCGCTCGCCGCAGCCCAGGCCCAGCTCGGCACGGTGCGCAACCAGGTGCTGACCTTGCAGGCGAGCTACCAGCAGTCGCTGGCGCAGATCGAGCAGGCCGAGGCCGACATTTCCTATTATGAGGCAGCCTTCCAGCGCCAGCAGGATCTGCTCAAGACCTCCACCGCCTCCAAGGCAAGTTTCGACAGTGCCCAGCACGACCTTGTCGCCGCCCGCCAAAAGGTGTCCGTCGCCAAGGCCCAGGCTCAGGCGACGCTTGCCCAGCTCGGCGGCGACGCCAACCAGCCCGTGGACAGGAACCCCTTCTACCTCCAAGCCCAGTCGGCCGTGGACGACGCCCAGCGCAACCTCGGCGATTCCGTCGTCAAGGCGCCGTTCGACGGCATTGTCACCAATGTCGACGCGCTCCAGGTCGGCAAGTATTTGCCGGCGTCGCAGCCGGCGTTCAGCCTGGTTTCGGCGACCGATCTCTGGATCGCGGCGGAGCCGAAGGAAACCGAGCTGACCTATGTGCGGCCGGGACAGCCGGCGACCATCAGCGTCGACACCTATCCGGGCGCCGTCTGGCACGGCACGGTCGCCAGCATCAGCCCAGCTTCGTCGTCGAGCTTCTCGCTGCTGCCCGCGCAGAACACCACCGGCAACTGGGTCAAGGTCGTGCAGCGCATTCCCATACGCGTGACCGTCGACGATCCTCAGGGCAAGCCGCCGCTCAGAGCCGGAATGAGCGTCGTCGTCGGCATCGACACCGGCCATGCGCGCGGCCTGCCGGACTTCGTCACCAACCTCATCGGCAGGTTCGAGCAGAAGTCATGACCAGCGCGTCGGCGACGGATGGCGCATCGGTGGTCGCCAATCGCGGCGCCATCACCGCTTGTGTCATCCTGGCCGTCATCATGCAGGCGCTGGACACGACCATCGCCAACGTGGCGCTTCCCTATATCCAGGGCAGCGTGTCGGCGAGCGCCGACCAGATCAACTGGGTGCTCACCTCCTACATCGTCGCGGCCGCCGTCATGACGCCGCCTTCCGGCTACCTTGCCAATCGTTTCGGCCGCAAGCGCATTCTTTTGACCTCGATCACCGGCTTCGTCGTCGCGTCCGTGCTTTGCGGGTTCGCGCAGTCGCTGCCGCAGATCGTTGGCTTTCGGCTGCTGCAGGGCCTGTTCGGCGCGGCTCTGGTGCCGCTCTCGCAAAGCATCCTGCTCGACATCTACAGCGTCGAAGAGCGCGGCTCGGCCATGGCGCTGTTCGGCGTCTCCGTCATGGTCGGACCGGTGCTCGGACCGGTCATAGGCGGCTGGCTGACCGAAAATGTCAGTTGGCGCTGGGTCTTCTACATCAACGTCCCGATCGGCATGCTGGCCTTCGCCGGCGTGTCGATGTTCGTCCAGGAAACCAAGACGGACCTCAAGGCAAGGCTCGACTGGCTGGGATTTGGCATGCTCAGCATCACCATCGCGGCCCTGCAGATGTTTCTCGATCGCGGCGAGCAGCTCAACTGGTTCTCGTCATCCGAGATCATCGTCGAGGCGCTGATCTGCGCCTCGGCCTTCTACATCTTCCTCGTCCACACCTTCACGGCCCGCAATACGTTCGTTAATCCCCGGCTTTTCCTCGACAGGAATTTCGCGGTCGGGATGGTCTTCATTTTCATCATCGGCATCACCTATCTGGCTTCACTGGCCCTGATGACGCCCTATCTGCAGACGCTGATGGGATATCCGGTGGTGACGGCCGGCATCGTCATGGGGCCGCGCGGCCTTGGCACCATGGCTTGCATGTTTTTGGTCGGCAGGCTGGTCGGCAAGGTGGATACGCGCTGGCTGCTGCTGACCGGCCTGCTGGTCACCGCCTGGGCGATGTATGACATGACCGGCTGGACCCCGGACGTATCGCAATGGACGATCATCAGCACCGGCTTCATCCAGGGCGCGGGGCTCGGCTTCCTGTTCGTTCCGCTCACCACCATCACCTTCGCCACGCTGGCGCCGGAGCGGCGCGCGGAAGGAACCGGGCTCTACAATCTGTCGCGAAACATCGGCTCCAGCGTCGGCATATCGGTCGTCACTGCGCTTTTGACGCAGAACGTGCAGATCAACCATGCAAACATCGCCACTTATGTGACGCCCTACAATCAGGCGTTCAGCAACCCGGCTATCTCCGAGGCAATGAACCCTTATAGCGCTGCCGGCCGCGCAGCGCTCGACGGCGCGGTCACGCTGCAGGCGACGATCATCAGCTATATGGACGACTTCAAGCTGATGATGATCCTGTCGCTCGCCGCCATCCCGCTGGTTCTGCTGCTGCGCAAGCCTGCGACGCCCGCCAAGGTCGATCACAGCGCGGTTGTGGAATAACGCTCGCCGGCGCGCTCCAGTCGCCGCCGCGCAAGGCCTCGGAACCTCAACCTGAGAAACCGGGGTCCCGCGCGAAGGATGACGGGACCCCGGTCGCCGGTACGGCCTCCCAAACACCGGCGCCAGCGCGCCGGAAGCCGTCACCGTGATATGGCGCTGGAGCAGCAACGCAGCGTCGCAAGCCAAAGTTTCGCCGCCGGCGAAATGTGATCGCCGACAATAAAAATCCCGGACGTGAACTGACCCCCGAAGGTTGGTGTCCAACTTTACGGGGTCAGCTCACCGAGCCGGGGTTTCGCAAATTCGATATGGGATCGGGGCGCCCGCTATTCCGCGGGCGAGGGTTTCTTGCGGAACATCGCCACCAGGTTGTCCCACAACTCGATCTTGGCGCCCTGGCGCTTCATGATCACGCCCTGCTGGATGATCGAAAGTGTGTTGTTCCAGGCCCAGTAGATGACCAGTCCGGCGGGGAAGCCCGCCATCATGAAGGTGAAGATGACCGGCATCCAGGTGAAGATCGCGGCTTGCGTCGGGTCCGGCGGCGTCGGGTTCATGCGCATCTGCAGGAACATCGTCACGCCCATGACCAGCGGCCAGACGCCGACCATCAGCATGTGCGGCAGGGTGATTGGAATGAGGCCGAACAGGTTGAAGATCGAGGTCGGATCCGGCGCTGCCAGATCCTGGATCCAGCCGAAGAACGGCGCATGCCGCATCTCGATGGTGATGTAGAGCACCTTGTAGAGCGCGAAGAAGACCGGGATCTGCAACGCCACCGGCCAGCAGCCGGCGATCGGATTGATCTTCTCGGTCTTGTAGAGCTCCATCATCGCCTGCTGCTGCTTCATCTTGTCGTCCGCGTATTTCTCGCGGATTTCGAGCATCTTGGGCTGCACCTTCTTCATATTCGCCATCGATGCGTAGGACTTGTTGGCGAGCGGGAAGAAGAGGGCCTTAACGATGACGGTGGTGGCGAGAATCGCCAGGCCGAAATTGCCGAAGAACTTGTAGAGCGTGTCGATCAGCCAGAACATTGGCTTGGTGATGAAGTGGAACCAGCCCCAGTCGATCAACAGGTCGAACCGCTTGATGTGGCGATCCTCGGCATAGGCATTGATCTTGCCGACTTCCTTGGCGCCGGCGAAGACCTCGGTCTCGACGGTCGCCGACTGGCCGGCGTCGATATTGATCGGGTCGGTCAGGAAGTCGGACTGATAGCGGTGCCGGCCATCCTCGAAATAGGCATAGCGCGGCTGGAACGGCTGCTTCTCGGTCGGCACCAGCGTCACCGCCCAGTATTTGTCGGTGATGCCCAGCCAGCCGTCGGTCGACTTGCCTGGCTTGAATTCCCTGTCCTTTTCGATGGACGCGTATTTGTGTTCCTGCAGGCCTTCCTCGCCGGTGAAGCCGATCAGGCCTTCGAACAGCACATAGATGCTGGCAACGGACGGCTTGTCGAAACGGGTGACGCGGCCATAGTTGAACAACGAGACAGCGGCGGCGCCTGAATTCTGCACCGTATCTGAAACCGTGAACATATAGTCGTTGTCGACCGAGAAGGTGCGCTTGAAGGTCAGGCCCTTGTCGTTCGAATAGGTCAGCGTCACCGGGCTGGACGGCGTCAGTGTCGCATTGCCGTCGACGGTCCACACCGTGTCCGAACCTGGCACCGCTCCGGTCTTGTCATTGCCGACGAAGCCGATCTCGGCAAAATAGCCATTGGGCAGCGCCGACGGATTGAGCAGTTCGATCTCGGGCGAGTTCTTGTCGACCGTCTCCGTGTAGTGCTTGAGCTTTATGTCGTCGAGACGCGCGCCGGTAAGGTTGATCGAGCCTTCCAGGCTTGGCGTGTCGATCTTGACGCGGCTGGTCGCCGCCAGCGCCTGATCGCGGCCGGCCGCTGTCACCACTTCGCCGCCGGGCGCGTTGGGAATGGCGCCTTGCGGCGGCGCCGGCGTTCCCGCGCCGCCGGGATTGGCGCCTTCGGCCGCCTTCTTCTGCTCCGCCACCCGCTGCTCCTCGATGCGGGCCGCCTCGCGCTGGGCTTCGACGCGCGGGTTCATGTAGAACACCTGCCACAGCGTCAGGATCAGCACCGACAGCGCGATGGTGATGAAGAAGTTCCGGTTGTTTTCCATCGAAAGCCCTTGGCCTATCGTGTTCCGCGCAATCGGCGGGAGAGTTCGGCCTTCAACTGGCCGAACGGAATGGCAAGCACGTCTTCGCGCCCGACGATGACATAGTCATTGCCAGGCGCCATGTCATCTGCCGCATGCGTGCGCACGGCTTCCCTGAGCCGCCGCCTTATGCGGTTGCGCACCACGGCGTTGCCGACCTTTTTGGTGACGGTATAGCCGACGCGCGGCGACAGTTCGTCGCCGCGGTCGAGAACCTCGACGAGAAAAAGCCGCCCGCGGCGCTTTTCACCACGCCGGACGGCCAGGAATTCCGCGCGTTTCAGAAGCCGCTTGGGATTTGGTCCCACTGGCTTGCCGGTGGCGGGCAACGATCTCGTCTTCCGTTCAGGCGCTGAGCCGCTTGCGGCCGCGATTGCGGCGGGCTGCGACGACGCCGCGACCACCCTTGGTGGCCATGCGGGCACGGAAACCGTGCCGGCGCTTGCGGACGAGTTTGGACGGTTGGTAGGTACGCTTCATTTGTTTTAATACCGCGGGGTGCGGCCCTTCTTGATTCTGTCACTTTGTAACAGGAGCTATGCCGGGCCGGTTTTGGCGCGATCGAAACCGCGCCGGGACGAATGGCCCGAGCGTGAGCGGGCTTATAGAAAGAAGGATTTTGGAAGTCAATCCGGTGCCGTCAGGCCGACGGTCGAAGTCTTGACGCTCCGGTGCGATGTTTCGACGAAGGATGAATTTGGCAAGAAAGCCGTAATCGCCTAATCTCGGCTGATCAAGTGATCGTGAAGACAAGAGCAGCATGAGTGAAGTTCCCGCCACGGATGAAAGGGTCGATCCGGCGAAGACGGCCGCCGGGACGGCGCCGCGCTTCGTGCCCCCCCGTACGGTGCCCTTGTCGCGTGGCCTGTCGACAAAGCTGCTGCTGCTCACCATCGTCTTCGTGCTCCTGGCCGAAGTGCTCATTTTTCTGCCCTGGATCGCCAGCTACCGGGTGAGTTGGCTGAAGGAGAGGCTGGGCACCGCTGCCGCCGTGTCGATCGTGCTGGTGCAGGGCGACCCCGCCTCGCTGTCGCGCGCCGCCCAGAACGATGTGCTGATGGCGATCGGCGCCAAGGCGATCGCCGTGCGCGACGGCGGCGTCTCGCGGCTTCTGGTCGTGGCCGAGATGCCGCCGCATGTCGACGAGCATATCGATATCGCCAATGTCGGCATGCTCAGCGGTATGACCGGCGCCCTCGACACGCTGTTTTTCGGCGGCAACCGCATGCTGCGCGTGTTCGGGCCGGTGGGCGAGAGCGACAAGGAGTTCGAGCTGATCATGCCCGATCGCAGCCTGCGCAAGGCCATGCTGATCTATTCGCGCAACGTCGCCTTCGTCTCCCTGCTGATCTCGCTGTTCACCGCCATGCTGGTCTATGCCGCCATCGACCTGATCATGATCGGCCCGATCCGCACGATGACGCGCTCGATGCTGTCCTTCTCCGAGGCGCCGGACGATCCCGGCCGGATCATTCGCCCCGCCGAGCGCTCCGACGAGATCGGTGTCGCCGAGCGCGAGCTTTCGCAGATGCAGGAGCGGCTGCAAAAGATGCTCTCCGAGCAGAAGCACCTTGCCGACCTTGGCCTCGCCGTGTCGAAGATCAATCACGACATGCGCAACATCCTGGCCTCGGCGCAACTGATATCCGACCGGCTGCGCCAGGTCAGGGACCCGACGGTGCAGGCCTTCGCGCCGAAACTGCTGCGCGCGCTCGATCGTGCCGTGTCCTATTCGGAAGGCGTGCTCGCCTATGGCCGCACGCAGGAGCCGCCGCCTTCGCGCCGCCGCATCAGGCTGCGCCAACTCGTCGAGGACGTGCAGGGCCTGCTCGACATCGAAGAGGGCATCGAATTCGTCAACGCCGTCGAGCTCGCCTTCGAGGTCGACGCCGATTCCGACCAGCTTTTTCGCGTGCTCACCAATCTGTGCCGCAACGCCGTGCAGGCGATGGCGGCGGACCAGGAGAGCGCGCTGGTGCGCCGGCTGGCGGTGTCGGCCGAGCGCCTGGGCAGCGTCAGCCGCATCATCGTCACCGATACCGGCCCCGGACTGCCGCCGAAGGCGCGCGAAAACCTGTTCGCCGCCTTCCGCGGCTCGGCTCGCAGCGGCGGCACCGGCCTTGGCCTGGCCATCGCCCACGAATTGATCCGCGCCCATGGCGGCACGGTGGAGCTCGTCGAAAGCGTTGGCGGCCGCACCACCTTCGCAGTCACCATTCCCGACCAGCCGGTCCGCCTCGACCAGGCCCGCAGCGGCCTGCGCCGCCCCGCCTGATCCCCAGCATTCCCTGATCCGGACCAATTCCGGGAAAGTGTGTAACGGTTTTCCTGGGGAAAGCGCGCAGCGCTTTCCCCAGGCAATTGCGCCGAACAAGGAATCGGCCGAGGCGCCAACAGCAAAACTTTTGCCGGATCGGCTTGCTTTTCGGAAATTCAGTCGCTAGGGAACACTCCACATTCGCGGCCGGTCGTCAAGGATCGGATCGCGGGCTATGCAAAGCATGGCCTGTTGCGCGCCCGTAGCTCAGCTGGATAGAGCACCAGACTACGAATCTGGGGGTCAGGAGTTCGAATCTCTTCGGGCGCGCCATTTTCCGCCGAATGCCGCCGTCTTCTCCGCCTGATGCGATGATGATTCTAGCCTGCCAGCCTGATGCTGCTCACTTGACCTGTTCAATTTGTGGAGCGGACTCAGTTGGCGGAGCTGGCGTGCAATCTTGCCCGGTGCATTCTTCGACAGGATCATCTGCCGGTGGGAGGCAGTTTTGCCCCTCGCAATGAACTGGCGGCTGCTCTTTCGTGGTTTCGCTGTCCTGTGGAACAGGCTGGTCCTCGGCGCGAACGGACCCTGCCAGGCCGATCATGGCCGTGCACAGGAGCGCAATCCGAAGGAAATTCATTTTCGCCTCCGCGGCTGACAGCAGGCGGCATCCTACACTTTGGAACTGCGTCCGGCATCCTGTCACCCGCAAACGGCGTTAACAGCGCGTTTCGGCGGGCCGACCGGCTTCGGATGCGCCGGCCCGCGCCGCCGGCGGAACAGTTCGTCAACTCGAGGTAAGCGCGGAGCTCCGCCATCCTTCATTTGAATGCTTCGCCGATATTAGCATTAACGCATACATCTTCGCCAGCCGGAGCCCCCCGCAAAGCCCCTCCGGTAAGGCCCGGCTCCATCCCGTTTGACAGGAGCCGGGCCGCTGCTTCGCCCTTGGGCCACAAGCCGTGGAACGAGTGTTTGTCTTTCGCGACCACATCATGAAATAGGGGGAAGGCTCTGAGACCTGAAGATCGCGCGACGTGCAAAAGGGTGATCGACCAGGTAACCGCTGACGCCAAATGGTACAGCACCTCCATCGATGGCGAGGTTCTGGCCTCGACCACGCTGACCCTCTTCCAAGCCGGGGTCATCAACGAAACGAATTTGCTGGCACATGTTCGCGCACGTCGCCACGACTTCACGAAGCCGGCCGGCTAGCTCTACGCGCCCGTCATTGGCGCCGCGTCCGCCCTTGACACTTCGCGATTTACTGCGCCGGCCAAGGCCGGCTGGCCGCAGCGCTGGCCGGCCTCCGAGAAAATTGACAGGCCGCCCTATTGTCAGACCAAGTGAATGCGCGGTCATCCCGCCACGGCGCCAACCGAGTCCCGTTCGACCAGCGGGCATTCGAGCTTGGTGATGGGATATCGCCCTCGGCCGGGCGGCGCGGGGATCTCGAGCTGTTCGATCGCCCATTGCCCCATCGCCATATGCGGCAGGATCGATGTCGTCAAAGGCGGGAACAGATGGCGGGCGATCTCCTCGTCGTCGTAACCGACGACCGAGATATCCCCGGGGATGTGCAGGCCGGCTTCCTTCAGCGCCTCATAGCAGCCGATGGCGGTGCGGTCGTTCTGGCAGAAGATGGCGGTCGGCCGGTCCTTCAGCGCCAGCAGCTTGACGGTCGCCGCATAGCCGGCACTTGCCGACCAGTCGCCTTCGACCACCAGCTCCGGGTCGAACGGGATGTCGGCGGTGGCCAGCGCCCGGCGGTAGCCCTTCAGCCGGTCTTGCGCCGCCTGCATCCAGGGCTCGCCGGTGATGGTGGCGATGCGCCGGTGGCCATGGCCGATCAGGTGCCGGGTCGAGCTCTGCCCGGCGGCGATCTCGCTCGGCACCACGGCGGGGAAGGCATAGTCCGACGTATAGCAGTTCAGCAGGATGACCGGGATGTCGAGGCCGTAGAGATAGTCGGGGGCCGATATCTCGCGGGTGAAGATGGTCATGTAGATCAGCGCCGAAATCCCCCGCTTGGTCAGCGCCGCGATGGCGCGGGGTTCCATGACGGCATCGCCCATCGTCTGCGCAACCAGGAGCACGTTGCCGGCGTTCCATGAAGCCTGGCGCGCTCCCTCGATGGCGACCACCGCCTCGGGGCTGGTGGCCAATTGGTCGACGGCGAAACCGATAACCCCGTCCAGTCCTTCGAACGGCGCGACGGGGGCACGCAGCACGGAAAAGGCGGACGGCGCATAGCCGAGAGCCCGCGCGGCCTCGATCACCCGCTCGCGGGTCTGCTGCGACAGCCTGATGCCCGGCGTGTTGTTGAGCACGAAGGAGACCGTCGCCTGCGAGCAGCCGGCGGCCCTGGCGATGTCGGTCATGGTGACGCGGCCCTTCGGGTTCTTGCCCGCCGGCTTGCGGCGCCTGGTGGCTTCGAGGGCATCCGTCGGTTCGCTCATGGCAGCATGGTTCCCAGTCCCGGCCTGTTCTAAGCAAAGGCCACGCGCGGCGGCAAGATGGCTCGGCGTGGCGCATTTATGGAAAATGGCAGGCGCGTTGATTATTATTAGCAGGTGCCGCTGACCGTACGATGACCGCCGCGCGGTAACAAAGTCTGCGCGGTTTTCCTGGATTTTGCTGCGCTGCAACAGCGCAGTCGATTGCCAATGTCTCTCTCCCTACGATTCCTCTGCTCGCGACTCCTTGCGCCCGGCGGGCGATTTCAAATCGCATAACTAATAGTTATTTACTAATAGCCGCAAGCGATCTAGTGTCAATCCGCCGTGTCCGTCTCGGGTCGAGCCGGACGCTGCGAAACCACCGTGCGACGTGCCGAAGTGGCCGGAAGAAGGCCGGGGAGGGCGCCGTATAATCACGAAAATGTCAGACAAATCGGACTATTTACGAACGTCGAATGTGTGTCTAGAGTTCCGTTTGCGGCTTGGAGTGGCGACGTTCTTTCGCTGCCGCAACCCTTGAGGAGGAGGCGTCCAGGCCGCAATCGACAAATTTCAGATCAGAAATGACTGTGCCAAATGGGAGGTTGAACATGAAATCTGTAATGCGAACTGCATCCGTAGCCGCGGCGGCTCTGCTGCTCGGCCTGTCGGCGAGCGCAATCGCGCGCGCCCAGGACAAGCCGACGCTGGCCTTCGTCGTCAACGGCGCGTCCGACTTCTGGAAGGCGGCGGAAGCCGGCGTGAAGAAGGCGCAGGGCGAATTGCCCGACTATAATCTTGAGCTGAAATATCCCGAGCAATCGTCGGTCGCCATCCAGCAACGGCTGATGGACGATCTGGTCACCGCCGGCGTCAAGGGGATCATGGTGTCGGCCGTCGATCCCAAGACCTCGACCGACGGGCTGAACAAGATCGCCTCGGAAACGGCGCTGTTCACCACCGACAGCGACGCCCCGCAGACCAAGCGCGTCGCCTATATCGGCTCGTCCAACGTCGATGCCGGCAAGCAGGCGGCCGAGATCGCCAAGAAGGCGATGCCTGATGGCGGCAAGTGCCTCGGCTTCGTCGGCCTGCTTGGCGCCGACAACGCCAAGGAGCGCATCGAAGGCATGAAGGAGGGGCTCGCCGGCACCAAGATCGAACTGGTCGACGTGCGCGGCGACGATATCGACCAGGCCCGCGCCAAGAAGAATGTCGAGGACGCGCTGGTCGCCAGCCCCGACGTGACCTGCATGGTCGGCTTCTACTCCTATAACACGCCGCGCATCTATGAAGCGCTGCGCGACGCCGGCAAGCTTGGCCAGATCACGGTCGTCGGCTTCGACGACGATCCGATCACGCTGGGCGGCGTCAAGGAAGGCACGGTGGCTGCCACCGTCGTCCAGCAGCCCTTCGAATGGGCCTATCAGGGCATGAAGCTGATGGCCGCCTATCTCAAGGGCGACAAGTCGGGCATTCCGGCCGACGGGCTGATCATCATCCCGACCAAGATCATCGGCAAGGACGATGTCGACGCCTACGCCGCCGACCTGGCGAAGATGGCGGGAAAATAATCGGCGTTGGCGCTGCCCCTCATCCGCCTGCCGGCACCTTCTCCCCGTGAAGAACGGGGAGAAGGGACAAGCTCCGGCGCTGGCGATCCCCCTCTCCCCGTTCTTCACGGGGAGAGGGTAAGGGTGAGGGGCAGCGCGACGCTGTTATTGACGGGCCTCGCGAGGCCCGTCAGTCTGTGGCCAAACGGCTGCTGTCAGGCGTGATGAATTATTCCGACACATCCATCGTTGCATCGACGACCGCTCCGTTCCTGAGCCTGGAGAGCGTGCGCAAGACCTATCCGGGCGTGGTCGCGCTGGACGGGTTCTCGATGGAAGTCAGGCCAGGCGAGATCATCGGCCTGGTCGGCGAAAACGGCGCCGGCAA
The DNA here is from genome assembly GCF_002529485.1 of Mesorhizobium sanjuanii. Lineage (NCBI taxonomy): Bacteria > Pseudomonadati > Pseudomonadota > Alphaproteobacteria > Hyphomicrobiales > Phyllobacteriaceae > Mesorhizobium > Mesorhizobium sanjuanii. The sequence goes on along the minus strand of NZ_NWQG01000063.1, from coordinate 59,756 downwards.
ATCGACGCTGATGAAGATACTCGGTGGCGTGACCAGGCCGGACAGCGGCACCATCACGGTCGACGGCGTCGCGCATGACGGGCTGACCGTCGAAGGCAGCCTCGGTTCCGGCATAGCCTTCGTCCACCAGGAACTCAATCTGTTCGAGAACCTCGACGTCGCCGCCAATATCTTCTTCGGTCGCGAGCCGTTGCGCGGTGGTCCGCTCAAGCTGGTCGATCGCGCCAGACTGCGCACGCAGGTGGCGCCCTTGCTCAAGCGCGTCGGCGCCAATTTCTCGGCCGACACGCCGGTATCGGCCCTGTCGCTTGCCCAACAACAGATGGTCGAGATCGCCAAGGCGCTGTCGATCGAGGCGCGGCTGGTCATCCTCGACGAGCCGACCTCCAGCCTGCCGCTCGCCGAGACCGACAAGCTGCTCGATGTCATCAAGGCGCTGAAGACCGAGGGCATCAGCGTCATCTTCATCTCGCACCGCCTGCACGAGGTCGAGCGGGTCGCCGACCGCGTCGTCGTCCTGAGGGACGGCATGTTGGCCGGTACCTTGCCGAAAAGCGCCATCAATCACGACCAGATGGTCAAGCTGATGATCGGGCGCATGCTGAAGGAGCGCGAGAAGGCCTCTGAAGCGGCGCGCGCGTCCGGCTCCGTCGCGCTGTCGGCCAAGGCCGTGCGCACCGGCGCCTATCCCGACCGGCCCGTCGATCTCGACGTCAGGCATGGCGAAATCCTTGGCCTCGCCGGCCTGGTCGGCTCCGGCCGGACCGAGCTGGCGCGCGTCTTGTTCGGCATCGACGAGCGCTTCGGCGGCAGCATTACGCTGGACGGACAGGAGCTGGCGCTGAAATCGGCCGCCGACGCCGTGGCCCATGGCATCTTCCTCGTCCCCGAGGATCGCAAGCTGACCGGCGTCCTGCTCGACCTGTCGATCGCCCAGAACATTTCGCTCCCCAATCTGCCGGCGCATGCAAGACATCAGCTGGTCTCGGCCAGTGCCGAGGCCGCCACCGCCGAGAAGCAGAAGAACAATCTCGGCATCAAGGCGCCCTCGGTCGCGACACGCACCGGCACGCTGTCGGGCGGCAACCAGCAAAAGGTCGTGCTCGCCAAATGGCTGGCGATGAACCCCAAGGTCATGATCCTCGACGAGCCGACGCGCGGCATCGACATCGGCGCCAAGGCCGAGATCTACGGGCTGATGCGAGCGCTGGCCGACGCCGGCGTCGCCGTGCTGATGATCTCCAGCGACATGGAGGAGGTGATCGGCGTCTCGGACCGCATCGCCGTCATGCATGAGGGCCAGATCTCGGGCATTCTCGACAAGGACGACTTCAGCCAGGAAAATGTGCTGCTGCTGGCCGTGGGCAAGAAGCCGAGATAGGTTTTTGGTTTTGCCGCAGGTTTCGCAAAACCGCGGAACACTTTGCGGAACCTGCTTAGGGGAGGGATAACGATGAGCAAAAAAGATCTCGGTCTGTTGATCCTGATCCTGGTGGTGGGAGCGGTGGTGGCGATCATCAACCCGCGCTTCCTCTTGCCGATCAACCTTGCCAACACCTCGAACCTGATCGGCCTGTTCGGCATACTGTCGATCGGCCAGGCCTTCGTCATCATCACCGGCGGCATCGAATTGTCGGTGGGATCGGTGGTCGCGCTGCTCGGCACGCTGTTCATCGACTTCATCGCCGTGCGCGAGATGGAGTGGCCGCTGGCCTTCGTGCTCATCATCGTGCTCGGCGCCATCATCGGCTTGGCGCATGGCTGGCTGATCACCCGCCTGAAATTGCAGCCTTTCGTCGTCACGCTCTGCGGCCTGTTGATCTATCGCGGCGTGGCGCGCTTCTACACCGGCGACGGCACCGCCGGTTTCGCCTTCGGGCAGAATTTCCCCGATCTGGAATTCCTGACCGCCGGTCGCAGCTACGGCGTGCCGAACTCCTTCATCGCGCTTATCGTCATTTCCATCGTCATGTGGGTGGTGCTGCATCGCTCGGTGTTCGGGCGCTATCTCTATGCCATCGGCAAGAACGAGGAGGCGGCGAAATATTCCGGCATCCGTACCGGCCGCGTCGTCATCGCGGCCTATGTCATCTGCGGCGTGCTGACGGCCCTGTCGGCGATCTATTTCGCCATGTACACGCGCTCGATCTCGCCGGCCAGCCATGGCCAGTTCTATGAACTCTACGCAATTGCCGCCGCCGTGCTCGGCGGCTTTTCGCTGCGCGGCGGCGAAGGCTCGCTGATCGGCGTCCTCCTTGGCACGGTGCTGCTGCAGGAGCTGCAGAACCTCGTCAATCTGCTCGGCATCCCCTCCTCGCTCAACTTCGCGGTGATGGGCGGGGTGATCCTGATCGGCGTGCTGGTCGACCAGCAATGGGGTGTGTTCCGCGAGCGCCGCCTGATGCTCGACGCCACCCGCAAGGGCGCCGCCGGAGCGCCGGCAGAATGAGTGTTCCGACAGCTATAGGATATGTTGAGATACAGGTCAGGCCGAGCCGAAAATGGTGGTTTCCGAGAACCGGAGCGGAGCGTACTTTTTGGTACGTGAGCACCGGAAGCACAGGAAACCGCCGTTTGCAGGCCGGCATCACCTGAACATCGACATATCCTAAATCATGCCCGATATGTCCGAAAAGGCCATCGCCTTGCGCAGCACCTCGGCGAAGCGCTCGCCTGCGGCCTCGCGTGGACCGCCATTGTCGATCGAGGTGACGCCGGGCCCGGACAAGGCGACATTGGCGCTGCGCGAAAGCCGCGCCAGCACTTCTCCGCGCGACTCGCGGCCGCGCATGGCCAGCCGCTCGGCCAGGATTTCCGGCGACGCGGTGATCTCGACGACCGCCAGGTTGGCGTAGCGTTCGCGCAGCTTCGGGATGATCGCGCGGGACACATTCGCCACAGCAACGCGCCCGTTGGCGACCGAACTGTCGACTTCCGCCGGAATGCCATAGCGCAGGCCATGCGCTTCCCAGGAAATGGCGAAGGCGCCGTCGGCTTCGGCCTCGGCAAAGGCCGCGTCGGCCAGCGTGTCGTGCTCCTCGCTCGCGGCGTCGCTCGGCCGGGTGATGACGCGGCGCACGAACTCCAACCGGCTTTCCTCGGCAAACAGGGCGCGGGCATAGCCGATCACCGTGTCCTTGCCGGCGCCGCTCGGCCCGACGACGGCGACGAAGACGCCCTCGCGGATCGGAAACGCCGCGGCCGACAATTCGCGCTCGATCAACGCCGACACCATCATGCGACGCGCCGGCCCTGCCGCCAGACGGTGCGCACGACAGGCACATGGTCATCGACGCGTACGCGAACGAGGTCGGCGCGCCGGTCCTGCTCGATCACGCCGCGATCGCTGAGGCCGACCGCCTCGGCCGGGTTCTTCGACACCATCGCCACTGCCTGCGGCAGTGAAATGCCTTCGACCACATCGCCGAGGAAGAAGGCCGACTGGATCAGGCTGAAGGGAATGTAATCGGACGACAATATGTCGAGCAGCCCGTCGCCGGCCAGCGTGCGGGCCGAGACATTGCCCGAATGCGAGGCGCCGCGCATGACGTTCGGCGCACCCATCAGCACGCCAAGCCCGGCCTGCTTGGAGGCCCTTGCCGCTTCCTCGGTGGTCGGGAATTCGGCGACGCGCACGCCTTGCTCGATCGCCTCATCGACATGGCCTGTCGTGGCGTCGTCATGGCTGGCCAGCACGATGCCGCGCTCATGGCAGGAGGCGGCGATGAAGACGCGGTTCGGGCCGGAGTTCATCGCCGATTCCGCCATCCGCTTCTCGCAGAATTTCTGGAAGTCGCTGTCCGTCAGCTTCAGCTTGCGCTGGTAGTAATAGGCGTAGGTGTCGAGATCGACGAACTGGCGCTGGCCCGGCGCATGATCCATCAAAGATGCCATCCTGACCCTTTCGTCGCGCTCGAAATTGGCGAAGGCCCTCAGGCAATCCGGCGCCGAAACCTCGCAGCGCAGATGGATGAAATGGTCGGCTCTGAGCCGGTCCTGTGCGACGCTGTCCTCGATCGCGTCGGCCAGCTTGCGGATGTCGTCTGCGTTCAGGTCGGCATCCTCGTCCATGCCGACGCGAAGGGCGTCGAGCACCGTGGTGATGCCGGCGGTCGCCACCTGCGCATCGTGGGCGAGCACGGCGGCGATCGGGTTCCAGCGCACTTTCGGCCGCGGCGCGTAATGGCCTTCCAGATGGTCGGTGTGCAGTTCGACCAGTCCCGGAATGATGTAGTCGCCACCCATATCCTCGCCTGAGCGGGCGGCGCCCGGATCTATGGCGGCGATCAGGCCGTCGCGCAGCACCAGCGAGCCCTCGACGATCTCGTCGGCAAGCACGATGCGGGCGTTGGTAAGAACGGTCTCGGCGGTCATTTCAGGCAGTCCTATCTCAAGCAGTTTTTCTGGCCGGGCGACGCCCGAGCGCGTGGTGGGAAAGCACCATGAACGGGGCGCCGGGTTCGGTTTCGACAAACAGCGTCAACGCGTCCACCGGCACCGGCCGCAGCAGGACCTCGGCAAACAGGCTCTCGATTGCTGCGCGAAGACGAAGGCTTTCCTGTGGCCCGGCGCGGCCAGACAGCGTCATGTGGAAGCGAAACGTCTCGAAGACATAGGGGTAGCCCCACTGGCAGAGGTTGCGGAACTCGTCCGGCTTCAGCGAATCGGGGCTGCGCCGTTCGATTTCGGTCTCGGTCAGCGGTGCGCGAAAGCGGTCGAAGGCGAGCACGACATCGCCGGCGAAGCGATTGAGCGCCGGCAGCGGCGCTTCCGGCACCAGCGCGAAGAAGCCGTCGATCTGGCTGACGACAAGGCGAGGGATCATCACCACGGGCGTTGCTTCGGCAAAGCTGTCGAGTGCGGCGCGTAGCGAGGTTTCCGTCTCGCTCGCAGCCAGCCGGAAAGGCGCCTTCAGCGTCGCGTGAAAACCGTAGCGGCGTGCCGAAGCGGTGTGAAATGCGACTTCCGCCGCCGACAAATCGCCCACCGCCTCGACCGGCCGGGTCGCGGCGCCGAAAGGGTCACGACCGAGCCAGTTGGCGGCGATTCGCGCCAGCTTCTCGTCCTGCCTTGGGGTGAAATAGATCGCGTAGCGCATCGAAAATCCTCGTCAGCACCGCTGCCATAGGCGATTTGCATGACGAATTGACGAAGCTTTGCGGCATTTTCGATGGCAAACCGACCGGGTCGGATCATTAGCCGACGTTTTTTTCGTTCTGGACCAATCAATGCAGTGGTGGGAACGATCGATCAGGCCTTCATCAGCCATTCGTGCTCCGGCGCGTTGTGGAATTTCCACGTCCGCTTCGGCCCGGCCATGACGTTGAGATAATAGAGGTCATAGCCGTGGCAGGCGGCACAGGGATGGTAGCCCTCAGGCACCAGCACGACATCGCCATCCTCGATCGCCATCGCCTCGTCCAGCGCGCGAGCGCCATTCTTGTCGGCATCGGTATAGACGCGCTGGAAGGCAAAGCCCTGCGGCGGGTTGAGCCGGTGGTAGTAGGTCTCCTCAAGATAGGATTCATCAGGCAGATTGTCCCGGTCATGCTTGTGCGGCGGATAGCTCGACGTATGACCGCCCGGGGTAATGACCTCGACGACCAGCAGCGAGTCGGCCGGCTTGCCCTCCGGCAGGATGTTGGTGACGAAGCGCGTGTTGGTGCCCTTGCCGCGCACTTCCTGGCCAAGATCGTCCGGCGCGATGACACGGACAGGCAGGCCGCCGCCAAGTCCTGGCCCCGAGCAGACGGCCAGTTCAAGATCGGTGTCGGCGGTTACCGACCAGTCCGAACCCTGCGGCACGTAGACCGACCACGGCTTGCCTTCGAAGGGGGACATGCGCTGGCCGAGCAGGCCGAGATCCTTGCCGCCAGCGCTGGCCTGGCCCTTGCCGGTGACGAACACCAGGCAGACTTCGCGGTCGACGGTTTGCCCGGACGCCGTCTCGCCGGGCTTCAGTCGATGCAGGTCGAAACCGACATAGGTCCAGCCGGCGCTTTTTGGCGTGACATGGGCGACACGGCCATGGCCCTTGTTGGCCTTTACCAGCAGTTTCGACATCGGGTCATTCCTTCGGGTCGGCTTCAGCCGGAGGCTTGTCCTCGTCCGCCGGCTTGTAGAGGTAGAAGAACTGCCAGACGGCGTAGCCGGCAAAGCCGAGCGCGATCACGCCCCAGAATGGCGTGCCGGAGGCGAATTCGATCACCGCCCAGATCAGGCAGACCGCGACGATGGCGACGCGCCGCCACAAAGGCCGAAAGAATGGGTGCTCTGAATCCTTCATCGGATCAACCTACAGCAAGCCTGCTTCACCGAGAACCACCGCAATCAGGCATTAGAGCGACGTGCGTCCATTTGGACGCACAAAGTACGCTCTAACATCTTGAAGCAATACGTCGGCTGGAAAATCGATTCCGATTTTCAGGCCGACGTATTGGGGAAGCCCTGTGTTTCGACCGTGTAGCCTGCGGCCGTCATCACCCGCATCAATTCCTTGTAGCCGACTTCAGCCATCCTGAGCGGTGGATTCTTCTTCGGGTCCTGCTCGGCCTCGACCACGAACCAGCCTTCGTAGCCATGATCCGCCAACCTTTGCACGATGGCGCCGAAATCCAGCGAGCCGTCGCCCGGCACGGTGAAGGCGCCCAGCGACACCGCGTCGAGGAAGGATTGCCTGGTGCGGTCGAGCCCGTCGATCACGCCCATGCGCACATCCTTGACATGGACATGGTTGATGCGCCGGTGGTGATTGTCGATGGCGCGCAGCACATCGCCGCCGGCAAAGGCCAGGTGGCCGGCATCGAGCAGCAACGGAATGCCTTCGCCCGAATGGCGCATGAAGGCATCGAGCTCCGGCTCGGTCTCGACCACTGCCGCCATGTGATGGTGGTAGGAGAGCGGCATGCCTTGCTCGGCGCACCACTCGCCGAATTCGGTCAGGCGCCGGGCATAGGCCTTCATCTCGTCACTGGTGAGTTTCGGCTTGGTGGCCAGCGGCTTCGAACGGTCGCCCTGGATCGAGCGGCCAACCTCGCCATAGACGATACAAGGCGCGTTGACCGCCTTGAACAGATCGATCATCGGCTGGATGCGATCCTTGTTCCTGGCCATCTCCTCATCGACCAGCGTGCCGGAGAACCAGCCGCCGCAAAGTGTGACGTCGGCCTCCCTCAGAATCGGCAGCATGACTTTGGGATCGTTGGGGAAGCGGCGGCCCATCTCCATGCCGGTGAAGCCCGCCGAGCGCGATTGGCGCAGACATTCCTCCAACGACACGTCGTCGCTCAATTCCGCAAGGTCGTCGTTCCACCACGCGATGGGGGACATGCCCAGTTTGGCTTTCAAGTCGGCACTCCAATGTCTAGTCGTTGCAGGACGGACCTGAGCTCAACCCTGCCGGTCGCCCAAGGCTTCCTCGTATTTCTTGCGCGCGGCGTTGACCTGCGGCCGCACCGAGACTTCCGGCACGGCGACATCCCACCAATGGCCGCCGGCATCGGTCGACACCAGCGGGTCGGTGTCGATGACCAGCACCGTCGTCCTGCTGTTGTCTTTCGCCTTTGCCAGCGCCGTTTCCAGCCCGGCGATCGACGGCACTTTCTCGGCGATGGCGCCAAGGCTTGCCGCATGCGCGGCAAAGTCGATATCGGGCATCACTTCGTGGCGGGCGTCCTTCAGGAGATTGTTGAAGTTGGCGCCGCCGGTCGCCATCTGCAGCCGGTTGATGCAGCCATAGCCCCTGTTGTCGAGCAGCACGATGGTGAGCTTGAGACCGAGCATCACCGACGTCGCGATCTCGGAATTGAGCATCAGATAGGAGCCGTCGCCGATCATCACGACGACCTCCTCGTCGGGCTTCGCCATCTTGACGCCGAGCCCGCCGGCTATTTCATAGCCCATGGTCGAGAAGCCGTACTCGGCATGGTAGGAGCCGGGCGCGCCCGCCTGCCAGAGCTTGTGCAACTCGCCGGGCAGCCCGCCGGCGGCATGGAGCAAGATCACGCCTGAACCCATGGCGCGCTGCACGGCGCCGATCACCTGCGCGTCCGAGGGATAGGCGGCATTGATCGAGGCCGTCACCTTGCCGGCGTCGGCCTGCCATGCCGTCTTGCCCTTCATCGCATTGTCGGTCCACGCGGCGGGCGCCTTCCAGCCCTTCAGCGCCGCGCCGAGTTCGGCGAGCCCTTCGGCCGCGTCGGCGACCATCGGCAGCGCCCAGTGCTTGCCGGCGTCGAAGACCTGGGCGTTGAGGCCGATGATGGTCTTGCCGGAATTCTTGAACAGCGCCCAGGAGCCGGTGGTGAAATCCTGCAGCCTGGTGCCGACGGCAAGCACCAAGTCGGCCTCCTCCGCCAGCCGGTTGGCTGCCGAGGTGCCGGTGACGCCGACCGCCGCCATGTTGAGCGGATGATCGTCCGGCAGCGAGGATTTGCCGCCTTGCGTCTCGCAGACCGGAATGCCGGCGCCTTGCACGAGCTTGGCCAGTTCGCCGGAAGCCTGCGAATAGAGCACGCCGCCGCCGGCGATCACCAATGGCTTTTTCGCGCCCTTCAGCGCCGCCACCGCGGCGGCCAATTCGCCACGGTCCGGGCGCGGCCGGCGCTGATGCCAGACCCGTTCGGCAAAGAAGCTTTCGGGATACTCATAGGCCTCGGCCTGCACGTCCTGGCAAAGCGACAGCGTCACCGGGCCGCACTCCGCAGGATCGGTCAGCACCTGCATGGCGCGGTTGAGGGCAGGCATAATCTGCTCCGGCCTGGTGATGCGGTCGAAATAGCGCGACACCGGCCTGAAGCAGTCATTGACCGTCGCCGTGCCGTCGGAAAAATCCTCGGCTTGCTGCAGCACCGGATCGGGCAAGCGGTTGGCAAAGACGTCACCGGGTAGAAACAGGACGGGCAACCTGTTTACATGCGCAAGTGCCGCCGCCGTCACCATGTTGAGCGCACCGGGGCCGATCGAACTGGTCGCCGCCATGAAGCGGCGGCGGAAATTGGCCTTGGCATAGGCGATCGCCGCATGCGCCATCGCCTGCTCATTATGGGCGCGGAAGGTCGGCAGTTCTTCGCGGACCTGGTAGAGCGCCTCGCCGATGCCGGCGACATTGCCATGGCCGAAAATCGCCCAGACACCGCCGAAGATCGGCATCCTCTTGCCGTCGATCTCGGTCATCTGGCGGGACAGGAAACGGGTCAGCGCCTGCGCCATCGTCAGGCGGATTGTCTTGGTCATGCTGTTTTCCTCCGCAGTCCTTATGCCGCGCCTTCTTATGCTGCTTTGCGGCCACGCGCGGCAAGCCAGGCGTCGGTCAGTTTCTCGAAGCGAAACGCCATGTCGGCCACCGCTTCATCATCGGACATCCTGCCGGCAAGCCATTGTTCGGCGGCGTTGATGAAAATGGTGCGACCAACGGCAAAACCCCGGACAATGGGCGCCTTGGCGGTGGCGGCAAAGGCCGCTTCCAGCTCGTCCTGCGGCGCCTCCAGCCCGAGCAGCACGACGCCGCGGCACCATGGGTCGTGCTTCAGGATCACCGCTTCGATCCTGGCCCAGGCGTTTGCCGAGGCCTGCGGTTCGAGCTTCCACCAGTCGGGCTTGATGCCGAGCCCATAGAGTTCCTCCAGCGCGCGCGGGATTGTCGTGTCGTCGAGCTTGCCATGCTTGCCGGCGATGATTTCGATGAGAAGTTCTCTACCCACCTTCCGCGCGGCCTCGAACAGCGAGCGCAGCTTCTGTTGCTGCTCTTCCTTCAGCGCCGGCGGGTCGTCGGGATGATAGAAGCACAGGCATTTGATGCAATGGTCGACCGGCCATTCGGTGAGTTGCGAGCCGATGTCCTGAGAGAATTCGAAGCGCAGCGGCCGCGATCCCGGCAGTTCTACCGGCCGGCCAAGCCAGGCAAAGGAATGGCGGGCGAATTCGAACATCGCGTCGCGGCCGTATTTCTCGTCGAGCAGCATGCCATAGCCGGCACGGCCGGCGGCGACCTTTGCCGCTGCCTTGACCGTCAGCACCTTGAAGGCGGGGATGCGCGAGGCATCGGCGCCGGCCTTGGCGGCGACGTCCTCGAGCTGCACGCGGTGGTCGCAGGCCAGCGCCATCAGTGCAGGAATGTCGCGCCGGCGCGTCGTCGCCCAATGGATATGGTTGATCGCCTCGTCCTTGCGCAGCGCCAGATGCTTGCTGCCGTTTTTCAGGAAGAACTGCAGTTCCTCGAAGGTCGGATATTCCGGCGCGCAGAGCAGCCGCGACACGGCAAAGGCGCCGCAGGCATTGGCCCAGGTCGCCGCCGTGGCAAGGCTTTCGCCACCGAGCCAGCCGCGCAGAAAGCCCGACATGAAGGCATCGCCGGCGCCGAGCACATTGTAAACCTCGATCGGAAAGCCCTTGCCGACAACGCCGTCCTCGAGATCGTCGCTGATCGGCCCGTCATAGACGATGCAGCCCATGGCACCGCGCTTCAGCACAATGGTCGCCGATGACATCGAGCGGATGGTCTTCAGCGCGCTCAGGCAATCGTCGGCGCCCGAAGCGATCATGATCTCCTCTTCGGTGCCGACGATGAGGTCGCAGTCGGGCAGCACCGTCTTCAGTTGCGCCGAGACCCGGTCCGATTTGACATAGCGCTCGAACCCTTCGGCGTGGCCGGCGAGCCCCCACAGGTTGGGGCGGTAGTCGATGTCGAACACCACCTTGCCACCCCTGGCCTTCATGATGCGGATCGCCTTGCGCTGCGCAGCATCGCTGTTGGGGCGGGAGAAATGCGTCCCGGTGACGACAATGGCACGCGCCGAGGCGATGAACGCCTCGTCGATATCGTCCTCCGAAAGCGCCATGTCGGCGCAGTCGGTGCGATAGAAGATCATCGGCGAGACGCCTTCTTCCTCGACCGACAACAGCACCAGCGCGGTCAGCCGGTCGGGATCGGTCTTGAGGCCATCGACGGATACACCTTCGCGCTTCAGCTGCTCGCGGATGAAGCGGCCCATCTGCTCGTCGCCGACGCGGGTGAGCAGCGCCGAGCGCAGGCCGAGCCGCGCTGTCCCGACCGAAATGTTGGCCGGACAGCCGCCGACCGACTTGGCAAAGGAGGTGATGTCCTCCAGGCGCGAGCCGATCTGCTGGCCATAGAGGTCGACCGAGGCGCGGCCGATGGTGATAATGTCGAGCGGCGCATGTTTCGCGTCCACAGCTTCGCCCATTCGTACCTCCCGTCGGCCTTGTTGTCTTGCCGGCTTGTTGTCTTGGCAACACGTTGTTTTGGGTAACACGCGCGAGCGGCAGCGTGGCGCCGACAATATGAAATAATAATTCCAATCTATAGTCAATATGGAACGAGCATTCCTTTGCTGAAAAGTGCCGATGCAAAGGCGCACGGGGGATGGATCTGCCTCCAGCCGTGCGCCCAGGTTGCTATGACCCACGGGGAGCCGATTCACCAGGGAAGCGGGCCATCGTCATTGAAATAGCCGGCGGTCGGACCGTCAGCGCCCAGGGTCGCTAGGTGAATGACGATCTCGGCCGCCTGCTGTACCGTGCGGTGGCCTTTAAACCCGTTGAGATCGGTGGCGGTGTAGCCGGGCGCCGCGGCATTGACCTTGATGCCTCGGGGCGCGAGTTCCCGGGCGAAGGCCACGGTGATGGCGTTCAAGGCCGTCTTGGAGCTGCCGTAACCCATCAGATTGACCGCGTGGTTCGCGGTGGCGGGATCGAGCGCCCGGCCGATGGACCCGGTGGAACTGCTCACCATGACGATGCGGGCAGCAGGCGCTGCAAGCAGCAGCGGCAGGAAGGTCTGGGTCACGCGGATCGGGCCGAAGACGTTGACGTCATAAGTCGCTTGGATGTCGGCCACACGCTGCTGGCTCGGCGGCGGGTCGTAGTTGATGGCGACACCGGCATTATTGACCAGCACGTCGAGGCGAGGGCTTTCCGTACTGACAGCTTTAGCGGCAGAAGCCACGCTTTCGTCCTGTGTAACGTCCAGCTCCAGCCATTGAACATCGAGGCCTTCGGCGCGCAAGGCTTGCGCCGCCGCCACGCCGCGTTCGGCATCCCTGGCGCCGAGCCAGACCTTGAAGCCCATTGTTGCCAGCCGCCGGGCGATTTCGCGGCCTATGCCCTTGTTGGCGCCGGTCACCAGCGCGCTCTTCGACGTCGTCATATCGGTGTCTCCATGTTCCTTGTGGGAGATCCACAAATGGCGCGATGTAGCGGGCGCCGCGCGCCGAAACCTCTCCCGCTCTTGCCTAATCCTCTCACGCGGGTTGCGCGAGCCATGTGGATGCGCGATGCTGGCGCAATGAGCGAAGTGCTACGGGAGCTGATCGATATCGCCAGCCGCCATGCGCGCGGACGACGAACCCTATCGGCAATCCCTCGCGTTTCGATCGGCCGCAGCGAAGTCACCACGGCGCCATTGCCGGGCGTGTGGGGGGCGGGCATCTTATTCGTCCTGCAGGGCGCGAAGACGGTTCTGATCGGCGACCGGACACTTCGTTATGACTGCGCCAGCTATTTCATCTATACCGTCGACACGCCCTCCATCAGCCAGATAGTCGAAGCGAGCGCCGCGCGTCCCTATCTGGCCATCGGCTTCACCCTTGACCTGCAGGCTGTCGCAACACTCCTTGTCGAGCACGAGCCGGCCCTTGGCGGCGACGGGTTCTCCACGTCTCCCGTCAATGACGAGCTGCTCGACGCGTTGCGTCGAATGATGCGGCTGCTTGACCGGCCGACCGAGATTCCTGTGCTGGCGGATATGCTCCAACGCGAGATGTTGTTTCGGCTGCTGCAGGGCCCGCAAGGCGGCAAGCTTCGTCAGCTTGCGCGCGCCGATGGCCATCTGGCGCGGATAGGACAGGCGATCGCCTGGATCCGGACGCATTGCCATCAGCCAATCCGCGTCGCGGATCTGGCCGAAATTGCCCATATGAGCAACGCTGCATTCTACCGCCACTTCAAGGCGGCGACGGCCATGAGCCCGATCCAGTTTCAAAAACAGATCCGGCTGCTGGAGGCCCGCCATCTGCTGGTCGCCCAGCCTGGCAACGTGGCACAGGTCGCCTTCGCCGTCGGCTATGAGAGCGCTTCACAGTTCAGCCGGGAGTATGCCCGTCAATTCGGGTCGCCACCGGCCCGTGACGCGGCACGGCTTGTGGCGGGAAGCGAAGCGGCCGTGGAGGTCATCTAGACCTTGCGTTTCTTGCCCGTGTCGCGCCGCTTCTCGCCCACGGCGACGGTCAGCGCCATGGCCAGCGCCATCGTCGCCGACAGCGAGCGGAAGCCGCCGAAATCGGCCTCGGCGACCTCGAACCACACCTTGGCGAATTGGGCGAGCGGCGAGAACGAGCTGTCGGTGATGGCCACGATCGGCACGCCCTGATCCGAGATGGTGCGCGTCTCCTCGATGGTCGCCGGCGCATAGGGCGAAAAACTGATGGCGATGACGGCATCCGCAGGCGTGGCAAAGCCGATCATCTCGGCGTTCAGGCCAGCGGCCGACTCGATCAACTGGTTGCGGATTTTGAGCTTGCCAAGCGCATAGGCGATGTAGGAGGCGACCGGATAGGAGCGGCGCTTGGCCAGCACATAGATGGTCTCGGCCTTTGCCAAAAGGGCGATCGCCTCTTCGAAATGCTCTTCGTTCAGCGTGCGCGAAATGTCGCTGAGCGAGGTGCTGGCGGCGGCGACGAAACCATCGAGGATCGCCCGATGGCCGGCGCCTTCCTCGGCCTTGGCGCGCAGTGCCGCAAGTCTTTCGTCATAGGAGGAATTGCGCTCGCGCAGGCGCTCGCGAAACACCTGCTGCAGGCTGGTAAAGCCGTCGAAGCCAAGCTGCTGGGCAAAGCGGATCAGCGTCGAGGGCTGGACACCCGCCGAAGCGGCGATGCTGGCCGCGGTGCCGAAGGCGATGTCGTCGGGGTTATCGAGCGCATAAGCGGCGATCTGTGCGATACGCTTGGGCAGGCTCTGGCGCCGCTCCAGGATTGTCGCGCGCAGCGTCTCGAAATCGCGGGGCACCCGTTCGTCCATCGTCGCTCCGCCTAAGGCCATGTCGGTATTCCCTCTCCTGCCTCATCATAGCGGGCTTGTGCAAGAAGACCATAAAAAATGAGCCACACGTTCCATTTGCGAGGAAAATGGATTAATTCATCCACATCAGTTTTTCCTTGCATATGGAGATGACGGAAATGGTCGGAGTGGGCCTCATCGGCACGGGCTTCATGGGCAAGTGCCATGCCATCGCCTGGAACGCCGTCGGCGCCGTCTTTCCCGACGTGGCCAAGCCGAGGCTGGTCCATCTCGGCGAGATCAATGACGAGCTTGCCAAACGCAAGGCGGGCGAATTCGGCTTCGCCAAGGGCTCCGGCGACTGGCGCGCCGTCGTCAACGACCCCGAGGTCGACATCGTCTCGTTGACCACGCCAAACCAGTTCCATCCGGAAATGGCCATCGCCATCCTCCAAGCCGGCAAGCATCTGTGGTGCGAAAAGCCGATGGCCCCCAGCTTCGCCGAAGCGCAAGCCATGGCGGCTGCGGCGAAAAAGTCCGGCAAGGTGGCAGCGCTCGGCTACAATTACATCCAGAACCCAGCCATCCGTCATATCGGCGCACTGCTCGACGAGAAGATCATCGGCGACGTCAACCTGCTGCGCATCGAGATGGACGAGGATTTCATGGCCGACCCGGAGGCGCTGTTCTTCTGGAAGCATGAGGCAGCGTCCGGCTACGGCGCGCTCGACGATTTCGCCGTGCATCCGCTGTCGCTGGTCTCGGTGCTGTTCGGTCGCGTCGCCCGCGTCATGTGCGACATGACCAAGCCCTATGCCGACCGCCTGGTCGCTTCCGGCGGCCGCCGCGCGGTCGAGACCTACGACATCGCCAGCGTGCTCATGCATCTCGAAAACGGCGTCGCCGGCACGCTGCTGGTCAACCGTTCGGCCTGGGGCCGCAAGGGCCGCATCGCCATCCAGATCTTCGGCTCGAAGGGCTCGATCCTCTACGACCAGGAGCGAATGAACGAATTCCAGCTCTATCTAACATCGGACCGCCCGACCGAGCAGGGCTACCGCACCATCCTGGTGGCGCCGCATCACAAGCCCTACGACGCCTTCTTGCCGGCGCCCGGCCACGGTCTCGGCTTCAACGATCTCAAGATGATCGAATGCCGCGAATTGCTGACCAGGCTGGCCGGCAAGCCGGCGCGCATCATCGATTTCGACGACGGCCTGGAGATTGAGCGCACCGTGCATGCGATGGCGCGCTCGTTCGAGGAAAAGCGCTGGGTGGATGTGCGGTAATCTTCCGCATCAGGCCGCTCCTGGACGGCTGGCGGCCATGGCTTTCCGCGCCGACCGGCGCTGTTCGACCGCCTCGGCAAGGCCATGCAGGACTGTCTCGGTGGTTGCCCAGTCGATGCAGCCATCGGTGATGCTCTGGCCGTAGACGAGCGGCTTGCCGGGCACGACATCCTGGCGGCCAGCGACGAGGTGGCTCTCGATCATGACGCCGATGATGCGTTCCTCGCCCACTGCCACCTGGCCGGCCACGTCGGCGGCCACCTTCGGCTGGTTTTCCGGCTTCTTGGCGGAGTTGGCGTGGCTGACATCGATCATCAGCCGCGGCGCGATGCCGGTTCGCCCGAGATCCGCGCTGGCCGCGGCGATGCTGGTCGCGTCATAATTGGGCTGGATGCCGCCGCGCAGGATAACGTGGCAGTCCTCGTTGCCGGTGGTTGTCGCAATCGCGCTGCGCCCGCCCTTGGTCACCGCCATGAAATGATGCGGCTGGGCAGCGGACTTCACCGCCTCGGCGGCGATCCGCACATTGCCGTCGGTGCCGTTCTTGAAGCCGACCGGGCAGGACAGGCCGGAGGCGAGCTCGCGATGGATCTGGCTCTCGGTCGTGCGCGCACCGATCGCGCCCCAGGCGACGAGGTCGGCGATGTATTGCGGCGTGGTCATGTCGAGGAATTCGGTCGCCGCCGGCAGGCCGAGATTGTTGACCGCCGAGAGCACGTTGCGCGCCATGCGCAGCCCCTTGTCGATGTTGAAGCTGCCGTCGAGGTCGGGATCGTTGATCAGGCCCTTCCAGCCGACCGTCGTGCGCGGCTTCTCGAAATAGACGCGCATCACGATCTCCAGCCGGTCCGCAAGGCTCTCGCGCAGTGCCGCCAGCCGGCTGGCGTAGTCGACGGCGGCGACCGGGTCGTGGATCGAACAGGGGCCGACGATGACCACCAGCCGGTCGTCGGCGCCGGTCAGGATGGAATGGATGGCGTTACGCGAGGCGGTTACGGTGCGCGTCGCCGTCAGCGTGCGCGGTATCTCCCGCATCACCTGGTCCGGCGTACTCAGTTCTCGGATTTCCTTGACCCGAAGATCATCTGTGGTGGTCAACACGGCTTTCTGCTCCTGTTAGAGCAATTCCAGGAAAAGTGCGTAGCGGTTTTCCGTCCGGAATTGCGTAAAACTATGTTTAGGAGACCTGCCGGCTCAAACAAAAAAGCCGCCAGGTCTGGCGGCTGTCGGATTTTGATGCTGCAATCTTCAGATCGAGCGCAATCCTCCCGCCGCCAGCGAGCTCCTAAAGTACCAATACGTGGCGGTCAGGTTGATCATGAGTGGTCATATAGTTGATGCTGGGGTGTTTGTCACGGGGGTGATGTGTCGTTCGTCATCCTCGGGTCTGCGCTGCGTCGCTACGCTCCTTGCTCCGCCCGTGGATGACGAAGTGATGGGCGTTTCGGCTAATCGCTAAGGCATGCAGCGCCGAGCGGTTCACGCAGTCCAGGGATCGAAGAGCTCAATTCCAAAGCCTTCGAAATCCCTCGTGTTACGCGTTGCCAGGGTGAGCTCCCGCGCAATCGCCGTGGCTGCAATCAGGCCGTCCATCGACGACAGACCGCGACCGCGGCGCTTCGCAAGGCCCATCAAGTCGCCCCAAGCCAAGGCCACCGGTTCGTCCACCAGAAGAACCCTCTGCTCGAAGCGCTGCGGCAGATCCTGAGCGAGCCATTCGGCCAGTGCCTCGCGTTTCCGGCCCTCATCCATGAGGGCGACCCCGCGCCGGATCTCGGCGATCGACACGACGCTGATGAATGAGCGGTCCTCATCAAGCCCATCCAGCCAGTTCAGAACGCGTGCGTCCGGCGCCGGCCTCGTCACCTCGGACAGGACATTCGTATCGAGCAGGAGCCTCACAGCGGCAGATCACGCGGTTCGTCGCGCTGACGCTCAAGGTTGAGTTCGGCGCCGCGCATCGGCGACTCCATCAGGAACTCAGCAAGCGTACCCTTGCGTGCGGTTTTCCGCTGCCATTCCTCGGCCGAGACGACAACCACGCTTGGTTTGCCGTTTCTGGTGATCGTCTGCGGCGAAGACTGCGCGCGCTCGATAACCTCCGAGAGCCGGGCTTTTGCCCCGGCGACCGTCCAGTTGGTACCCTCTTTAGGCGCAGACTGCATTTCAGCCTCCATGACCATTCTGACTATCTTGACTATATGGGAATGGCGATGTGGCGGCAACAGGGACGGAGAGGGGCTTCAGAGCCCGGGTGTCTTGGTGAGCTTGGTCCGGAAACCAATGGCGCCGGCGCTGATATTCTCGGCCGATCTTATTCCGGCGACGATCCGGCGATGTTCTGGTCGTAGTCGACCAGCGATCCCGTCATCACCCCTGACTGCGGGCTGACCATATAGCTGATCAGCCGGGCAAGCTGATCCGGTTTCACCAATTGGCCCATCGGCTGCGCGGCCTCGGCCTTTTCCAGCCAGTCGTCGGGTGCCGCGTGCCATTTCTTCTGCACGATCGCCTCGCCCTCGGTGTCCATCCAACCCGGCAGCACGGCGTTGCAGCGGATGCGATTGCCACGATAGGCATTGGCGACATTCTTGGTCAGCGTCATCAGCGCGCCCTTGCTGGTCGAATAGGGCGTCAGGAACGACTGGCCGCAATGCGCCGACATCGACAGCACATTGACGATCGAGCCGGGTGCCTTGCGGGCGAGCAGGTGCGCCACCACGCCCTGCATCAGGAAGAAAGGGCCGCGCACATTGGTCGCGAAGATCGTGTCGAAAAGCTCCTCGCTGGTCTCGACCAGCGACCCGCGCGCCGAGGTAGCCGCCGCATTGACCAGCGCATTGACCGTGTCGAAATGGCTGATCGCCGTTTCGACCGCGCGCTTGCAGTCGGCCACTTTGGCGACATCGGCACTAATGAAAATGGCGTCGACGCCGGCTTTCTTGAGGGTGGCGACGGCCTTGTCGCCCTTCTCCTGCGAGCGGCCGATCAGGGCCAGCGCGCGGCAGCCCTCGTCGGCCAATGCCGCGGCGACGGCAAAGCCGATGCCTTGCGCGCCGCCGGTGACGATGGCGCGTGTTTCAGAATTGCGACCAGATGAATCGCTCATGGCTCTGCTCCTTGTCCGCTCTTTTTTCAGCTTGCCTTGTCGAGGCGGACGGTCTTGCCCGTCTTCGCCGACTTCAATGCCGCGTCGGCCAGCTCCAGGGCAACAAGCCCATCCTTGCCGCTCGGCGCCGCCTTCTTGCCCGATGTCACAGCCGCGATGAAGGCGGCGATCTCATTGGCATAGGCGTCGATGTAGCGGGTCATGAAGAAGTCGTGCAGCGGCGGGCGTGTATAGCCCTTGTCGTTGGCGAGTTCGATCGACACCGGCCGTTGGTTCTCGGCCGCGACCATGCCCTTCGAGCCATGCACCTCGATGCGCTGGTCATAGCCATAGGTGGCGCGGCGCGAGTTGGAGATGATGCACTGCTTGCCGGAGGCAGTCTCGAGGATGACGCTGACACTGTCGAAATCGCCGGCCTCGCCGATCTTCTTGTCGACCAGCACCGAGGCATGGGCGCTCACCGCCACCGGCTCCTCGCCGAGCAGGAAGCGCGCCATGTCGAAATCATGAATGGTCATGTCGCGGAAGATGCCGCCCGAGCGGCCGATATAGTCGAGCGGCGGCGGGCCGGGATCGCGCGAGGTAATGGTCACCATCTCGACCGTGCCGATGGCGCCATCGTCGATCGCCTTGCGCACGGCGGCGAAATGCGGGTCGAAGCGGCGGTTGAAGCCGACCATCAAGGTGGCCTTGGCCTTGTCGACCACGGCCAGGCATTGTTCCACGCGCTTCACGTCCAGATGGATCGGCTTTTCACAGAAGATCGCCTTGCCGGCCTTGGCGAAACGCTCGATCAAATCGGCATGCGTGTCGGTCGGCGTGCAGATGACGACCGCGTCGATATCTTCTGCTTTTTCGATGGCCTCGATGCTGCGCACTTCGGCGCCATAGGCCGATGCCAGATCGGTCGCCGCCTTCTCGAAGGCGTCCGCCACCGCGACCAGTTTGGCCTGCGGATTGGAGCCGACAGCACGGGCGTGGACCTTGCCGATACGGCCGGCGCCGAGGAGAGCGAAGCGGAGAGTCATCTGGTATTTTCCTTAAGGATGGTTCGAACGATGTCCGCGCCGGTCGGGCGGGACGATTTGTGGTTACAGCAGGTCACGAGCGGCCGGTTATCCGGCGCTCAGCTTCCGACTAGGCTGCAGCGAGTTCCGCCTCCCCGGTCTTGGAGCCGGTGATGTAGGAGACGATGTCGTTCCCGTCCGTGTCCTGCTTGCGCAGATTGGCGACGATGCGGCCGCGGCGGAAGACGACGATGCGATCGCAAAGGTCGAACACCTGACGCATATTGTGGCTGATGAGGATCAGCGGCTCTCCATTGGCCTTCAGCGTGCGGATGATGTTTTCGACCTGCGCCGTCTCCTGCACGCCGAGTGCGGCCGTCGGCTCATCCATGATGATCAGCTTGGACGCGAAGGTCGCGGTCCGGGCAATCGCCACGCACTGGCGCTGGCCGCCCGACATGTGGCGGATGGTGTTGTTGAGGTTGGGGATCTTGACGGCGGTGCGGACCAGCGCCGCCTCGGTCGCCTTGCGCATATATTTGCGGTCGAGGATCGAAAACGGTCCGAGGTTGAACAGCACTTTTTCGCGGCCGAGGAACAGGTTCGACGGCACGTCGAGATCGTCGGCCAGCGCCAGGTTCTGGAACACGGTCTCGATGCCCGCCTCGCGCGCCTCGATCGGGCCGGCGAAGTTCACTTCCTTGCCGTCGAACCAGACCTTGCCGTCGGTGCGCTGTTCGACGCCGGTGATCTGGCGCACGAAGGTCGATTTGCCGGCCCCATTGTCGCCCATGATCGCGACATGCTCGCCCTTGCGCAGCTCGAAGTCAGCGCCTTCCAGCGCATGCACGCCGCCATAGTGCTTGGTCAGGTTTTCGGTCTTGAGAACAATGTCCGACATGGTCAAGCTCCTATCGCCCGCCGGCGTTGACGCCATTGATCGAGAACGACTGCGCCGACGATGATCACGCCCTTGACCATCTCCTGATAGTAGGCGTCGAGGCGCAGGAAGGTGAAGCCGGAGATGATGACGCCGAAGATCAGCGAGCCGATCACCGTGCCGATGATCGAGCCGCGGCCGCCCGACAGCGAGACGCCGCCGATCACCGCCATGGCGATCGCATCGAGTTCGTACATCACGCCCATGCCGGCCTGGGCGGTGAGGTTCTTGGAGCACAGCACCACGGCGGCCAGCGAGGCGAGGATGCCGGCGATGGCGTAGACGAGGATCTTGTGATTCTGGACATTGATGCCCGACATGCGCGCGGCGTCCTCATTGGAGCCGATGGCGTAACAGTGCTTGCCGTATTTGGTGTAGCTCAGGATCAGCTGGAACAATATCGCCAGCGAGATGAAGATGACGACCGGCATCAGGCCCTTGCCGATGGCCGCGAAACTGTCGGTCGGAAACGAGATCGGCTGCCCCTTGGACCACCATTTGGCGATGCCGCGGGCCGTCACCATCATGCCGAGCGTGGCGATGAAGGGAGGAATGCGCGTATAGGCGATCAACAGGCCGTTGACCAGGCCGGCCAGCAGGCCGCAGCCGATCGCAACGATCAGCGGCACGATGACAGGCAGGTCGGTCCAGCCCTGCGCCAGGAACATCGCCTTGGGGTTCGGGTTGCCGTTGACCGTCGCCACCTGGGCAAAGCTCATGGCGATCATCGCGGTTGCGCCGACGATAGAACCCGAGGACAGATCGATGCCGCCGGTGATGATCACCTGCGTCACGCCGATGGCGATGATGCCGACGATCGACACTTGCAGGATGATGATCTGCAGGCGCGCTTCGTTGAAGATCGCATCGACATTGTCGCGGGTGTTGAACAGGAAGCTGTCGCCAAGAAAGACGCGGCCGATCAGTTCGAAGGCGCCGACGAGGATGACGAGCGCCAGGAAGACGTTGAATTCGGCAGGCCACGCGCGCTGCTTCGCATCATAGGTGAGCCCGCCGACGCCATGAGATGTCTGTGCCAAGGTCGTTTTCCTCCGGCCGCATCGGCCCGAAAATCGGAACCGATTTTCGCAAAGCACGATGCGTGGTCTCAAGTTCAGAGCTTACTTTATCGCTCTAATCGTATTCATCTTCCCGCACCGAGGCGGCAGGAAGATGGGAGCGGCGCTGTTCTTCTGGTGGTCGCGCCGCCCCGTATCGAAGCCTTGCCTCAGTTCTTCTTCAGGAACTTGTCGATGTTGGCCGGCGTAACCAGCTGGAAGGGAACGTAGACCTTCTTTTCGACCTTCTCGCCCTTGGAGAGCTTCAGCGCGGCATCCAGGGCGCCCGCGCCCTGGCCGGCCGCGTCCTGGAACACGGTTACATCCAGGTCGCCTGCCTGCATCGCCGCAAGCGCGTCCTGGGTGGCATCGACGCCGCCGACGACAACCGATTTCATGTCGATATTGCCGGCTTTCATCGCTTGGATGGCGCCGATGGCGCTCTCGTCATTGTTGGCGATCACACCGTCGAACGGCTTGCCGGTCGACAGCCAGTTGGTCATCAGGTTCTGGGCTTCGTCGCGGTTCCAGTTTGACGTCTGCTTGTCGATAATCTTGATGAAGCTGCATTCGGGCGTGGCGATCACGTCGTCAATGTCCTTGGTGCGCATCACCGCGGCCTGGTTCGAAAGCTCGCCCATGATCACATAGACATTGGCTTCCTTCTTGCCGGCTTCCGTGAACAGGCGGCAGACTTCCTTGGTCTCAAGCGTACCGGAATCGGCCTCGTTCGAGGCGACGAAAGCCTGGCTGTCCGGCAGTGTGTCGACATTGACCGGCTCGCGGTTGACATAGACAAGCGGAACCTTGGCTGCGGCCGCCGCATCCGACATCGCCTGGGTGGCCGAAGTGTCGACCGGATTGACGATGATTGCGTCGACGCCCGAGGCGACAAAATTCTTGATCTGGTCGAGCTGCTTGGCGACATCGTTCTGCGCGTCCTCGACCTGCAATTCCACGCCGTCCATGGCCTTGGCCTGCTCGATCATGCCGTTGCGCAGCACGGTGAGAAAATTGTCGTCGAACTTGGCCATCGACACGCCGACCTTGGCGGCGAGGGCGGATGAACTCATCAGCGCCGCGATGGCGACGCCCAAAAGCAATTTTTTCATTTTATCTCTCCTCCACAGAATTGGTGTCCGGCTGCACCGATCTACCCGGAATCCCCGCTCTCCCGGGGAATCTCTCCCGCTTTCGCCTCTGCTCCGGATGGCGTCTTTCGCGTTGGCTGGGGCGCCAAGCCCTCTGTTTGAAACAGATGCTCCGGAACGAAAGAACCAAAATACCCAGTTGGTGAAATATTTATTCCATTCTGCGTGAGGGCGTCAAGGAGATTCCGAAGCGGGATGCCGGATTTTTCAGAGGGTGGGGCTTTCGCATCGACAGACCTATGCAAGTTTCCATCAGGTTGATGGTTCACATCATCGTCGATGCGTCGCGTCGCCTTTCTGAACCGGATGTTCTGTCTGACCTAGATGTTTTCCGGCAGATAGATGTCGAAGGGCAGGAAGGTCTGGCCGGGCGCATTGGCGGCACCCGCCTCGATGGCATGAGCCATCAGCCCGACAAGCTCGCGGCACAGCGCTGCAAGCGGCGTCGAGATCACCATGGTCAGGATGTTGTCGGCGAGCGCCGCGCGCGACTCGGCGTTGATTTCATTGCAGACGACCACCGGCATATTGACAGGCCTCGCTGCCCTGAGCGCCGAGACCGCGCCTTCCATGCCGCCGCCGGCGACGTAGCAGCCGGCAAGATCCGGGTACCGCGCCAGAAGATCGATCATCGCGTCATGCGTCACCTGGTTGGCTTCCAGGTTGACCAGCGTCTCCAGCACAACGAATTCCGGCGCATGCTCGCGGAAGAAGGAGCGAAAGCCGATCTCGCGCAGTTCATGGCCATGGAAGCGATGGCTGCCGACAAAAAGGGCGACCTTGCCGGGTTTCCTTGCCGCCCTGGCTATCATCCAGGCCGCGGTGCGACCGACCTTGCGGTTGTCGAGGCCGACATAGCCTTCGCGGACGCCGGCGGCAAAATCGGACAGCAGCGAGAAGACCGGTTGGCCTCTTGCTTTCAGCGCCTCCACGGCCGCCGTCAACGTCGGATGGTCCGGGCCGACAAGCGCAACGGCCCTGGATTTCGCCGCCAGCTTGCGCAGCTGGGCGGCGATCTCTTCGGGCGCCAGCGAACTGGCGAAGTCGATGGTTGCGACGCCGCGGAAGCGCTGCGATTGCGACACCGCCAGTTCGAGTTCCCGCGCGAAGTCGCTGTAGAAAACATCATTGCCCCTCAGCAGCAGAAAACCGAGCCGGTATTCCGGCAGTTCCTGGCGCATGCGCTGCTTGATCAGCCCGGCGGCGTGATAGCCGATGCTGGTGGCGGCCTCGTAGACACGGCGCGCGGTTTCCTCGCGCACCGGCAGGCGGTTATTCAGCACCCGGTCGACGGTGGCGACGCTGACGCCGGAGCTGCGCGCCAGGTCGGTGATGGTCGGCCGTTTTGCCATGGCTGTCTCTCCGCTTGCCAAATCAGCCTATATCATTGATGTGAAATGATAGAAACTATCTTTGTGATATTGAGCCTATCATGGCTTGGCGTTATGTCTAGGCTGCGACGCCTGCGATCGCGGCCAGGTCAATGGCCGGGCCGATCGCAGGGCGCTGGTGGAGGCACTCTCATGGACGCAACGTCGGACGCAGCACCGTCCCGGCGCGACTACAGCCTGATCGGCCGCGACGCCAAGCTCGCCGTCGAGAGCGGGCTGGCGGCGGCCGAGTGGTATCATACCGAGATCCCGCGCAAGCAGATGAAGGAGCTGATGCAGCGCTCCGACGGGCCGGCGATCCGCGACACCATCATCTGGCTCGCCGCGCTGATCCTGAGCGGCGCCGGCGGCGTCTGGTTCTGGGGCACGTGGTGGTGCGTGCCGTTCTTCTTCGTCTATGGCGTGCTCTACGGCTCATCGACCGACTCGCGCTGGCACGAATGCGGCCACGGCACCGCTTTCCGGACCCAGTGGATGAATGACGCGGTCTACCAGATCGCCTGCTTCATGATCATGCGCAACCCGGTCACCTGGCGCTGGAGCCATGCCCGCCATCACACCAATACGATCATCGTCGGCCGTGACCCGGAAATCGCGGTGATGCGCCCGCCGGACCTGCTGCGCGTTGTGCTCAACTTCTTCGGCATTCTCGATGCCTGGCATGCGATCAGCGACATGCTGCGCAACGCGGCCGGCATCATCAGCCCGGCCGAGAAGACCTTCATCCCCGAGCAGGAGCAGCCGAAGGCGATCCGCATTGCCCGCATCTGGACGGCGATCTATGCCGCGACTATCGCGCTGGCATTTTACATGGGTTCGTTCTTGCCCCTGATGCTGGTCGGGTTGCCCAGGCTTTACGGCGCCTGGCACCATGTCACGACCGGCCTGTTGCAGCATGGCGGCCTCGCCGAGAATGTCGTCGACCATCGTCTCAACAGCCGTACCGTGCTGATGAATCCAATCAGCCGGTTCATTTACTGGAACATGAACTACCATGTGGAGCACCACATGTTCCCGATGGTGCCCTATCACGCGCTGCCCAGGCTGCATGAGATGATCAAGCATGACCTGCCGGCGCCGACGCGATCGATCCTGGCCGGCTACCGCGAGATGGTGCCCGCCTTCCTGCGCCAGTTGCGCAATGAAGACTATTTTATCAGGCGCGAACTGCCGCCGACGGCCAAGCCCTACCGCGAGGAATTCCACAACGACGCTCTCGCCGCGGCGGCGGAATGATATGAGCCCTGTAGGCGCAAGTAACTGACCAAAATCTGCCGGGAGGATCGATGAGCGACTGGATCGAGGCCTGCAAGGCCGGAGACATCGACGAAGAGGATGTGATGCGGTTCGACCATGGCGGCCGCACCTTCGCCATCTATCGCAGTCCCGACGACGAATATTTCGCGACGGACGGTCTTTGCTCGCATGAGAAGGTGCATCTGGCCGATGGGCTGGTCATGGACGACATCATCGAGTGCCCCAAGCACAATGGCCGCTTCAACTACAAGACCGGCCAGGCCAGGGGTGCGCCGGTTTGCGTCAATCTCAGTACCTATCCGGTCAAGGTCGATGCCGGCAAAATCCTCGTTCAACTCGGGTGATGGTCATGCAGGCGGGAATGGTCATCATCGGCGCCGGCGAATGCGGTGGACGGGCGGCACTCGCGTTGCGCGATCTTGGCTTTGAAGACCCGGTGACGCTGGTCGGCGACGAGCCGCATCTGCCCTATGAGCGGCCGCCGCTGTCCAAGGAGGCGATGGCCGGCGATGCGCTCGCGATCAAGGCGATCGTCAGCGACGAGGTGCTGGCCGAGCGCTCGATCCGGCATATCCATTCGATCCAGGCCGTGGCGATCGACCGCGCCGCACGCAGCGTGCGCCTGTCGGACGGATCGACCCTTCCTTACAACAAGCTGCTGCTGGCGACCGGTTCGACCCCGCGCAGACTGCCGATGCCCGGCCTCGGGCCGCGCTGCGTCTATCTCCGTACCTTCAATGACGCGCTGGCCATTCGCGCTCATCTCAAGGCCGGAAACCGCATCGCCATTGTCGGTGGCGGCTTCATAGGTCTCGAACTCGCCGCGGCGGCGCGTAGATCGGGGGCCTCGGTCACCGTCATCGAGGCACAGCCGCGCATCCTGATGCGCGGCGTGCCGGCCGAGATCGCCGAGATCATCCATCCGGCGCATGAAGCCGAAGGCGTGAATATCCTGTGCGGCGAAGGCATCGCGACAATCGCCGACAATGGCGCCGGGGTGCGCATTGCGCTCGTCGGCGGGCGCGTCATCGTTGCCGATCTCGCGGTGATCGGCATCGGAGCCGTGCCGGTGACAGCACTTGCAGCCGAAGCAGGGCTGGCGATCGATAATGGCATCGCGGTCGATGCCGAATTGCGCACCAGCGATCCCGACATCTTTGCAGCTGGCGATTGCTGCTCGTTTCCGCTTGCCGTCTATGGCGGCCGGCGTGTGCGGCTGGAGGCTTGGCGCAACGCGCAGGAACAGGGCGCGCTGGCGGCGAGAAACTTGCTGGGCGCCGGCGAGACCCATGTGGCGGTGCCGTGGTTCTGGTCGGATCAGTATGGCCTGACCCTGCAGATATCGGGGCTTTCAGACGAAGGCCGCTCCACCGTGCGGCGCGATCTCGACGACGGCGCCTTCATCCTGTTCCATTTGGCGCAGGATGGAAGGCTTGTCGCGGCGAGCGGCATCGGCCCGGGCAATGCCGTCGCCCGCGATATCAGGCTGGCCGAAATGCTGATCGCCAGGCGGGCAAAGCCGGCGCCTGAGGCGCTCGGTTCGCAAACGGTCAAGCTGAAGTCGCTGCTGGCGGCGTGAGCCGGCGCGGTTTTCAATCCGACACCGGTGGCAACGCCGGAACTACGCCGCTTGAACGATCTCGACCAGTTCAACGTCGAACACCAGGTCTTTTCCGGCCAACGGGTGATTGCCGTCGAGCTTGACCCTGGCATCGTCCACGCCGACGACTGTTACTGGCATGGGACGCCCTTCACGGGTGCGGGCCTGCAATCGGGTGCCGACATCAACGTTGATGTTTTCCGGCACGCTGGCGCGGTCGATGGTTATGACCGCTTCGGGACGATGGGGGCCATAGGCGGCGTCGGCGGGAACGGTGACGGTGCTTTTCGTACCGACCTCCATGCCATCGACATGGGTTTCGAGACCGGGGATCACCTCGCCCTCACCCAGTGTGAACTGCAGCGGTTCATTACCGGAAGAATCGAATTGAGTGCCGTCGGCCAAGCGTCCGGTATAATTGATGCGCACGGTGTCGCCATTCTTGGCTTGTGTCATAACAGCCATCCTTTGGGAGTTTTTGAGGGGACCGGCCCAGAGTTCACGGCCCCGTTTCGACCATCCACGCAAAGGTGCGCGGTGCGAAACCCTAGAACTAGGCGCGCGGCTGCCGATGTAAAGTGCCGGGGCTGCCGATAATGTCGAGGTCCGGTGCCTGAGATCGGCGGAAGCCGACGGCGCTGGAGCATGATCCCGAAAAGTGGAATCCGGTTTTCGGAAAAGATCGTGCTCAAAGAGATAGTGCCCCATCCCGATTCAATCGGGATGGGCAGGCTCTAAAACAGCGCCTTGAGTTCCGGCAGCTTGTCGTTGACCAGCCAGCCGTAGTAATTTTCCTCCGGCAGCTTTTCCGGTTCGCCGGCGGCGCGGCGCTTGTCGTTCTCGGCCTTCAGCGCATAGGCGCGCTGCTCGGGATTGCCGACATTGTAGAGCGTCGCCGTAATGCCGGGATTGCCCGATATGTCGAAGCCGGCAATGTCATTGTAGGCATCGATCGATTTCCTGATCGTCGCCGCGACGTAGGGCAGGGTGAGATCGGGATCCATGATGGTCTTGTAGACCGCGTTCGGATCGCCGACGTCGAGCCTCGGCAGGCCGGAAACCTGGTGCACGAGATCGCTCATCTGCAGCGCGGTCAGCGGGTTGAGCTGGCCAAGGCCGAAGGTCTGGCCGGCATAGTAGGGTTGGAAGAATGTCGCGCCGAAACGATCGTTGGGAAAGCTTGTCCCGCCGACGCTCTTGCCGCGAAACGAGCGGTTCCACACCTGCTCGCGGCACTCCCACAGATCGTAGCTGTCCGATTTGCCGGCGCATTTCTGGAATTGCGGCCGTTGCACGAAATCGGTGATGTCCTCGCCATCATAGGCGAAGGACAATTTGCTCGACAGATAGGAGATCGCCTTGACGTAATAGGTCTGCAGCCGGTCGTAGGCGTCGACATTGTAGGTGTGCTCGCCGACGATGGCGCCGACGATGTGCAGGGGATCGATGCCATAGGCCGCCGCTGCCTGGCGGATCTTGCCGCGAAGCCCGGCATCGTTCTGGAGCAGCGCATAGACCTTGCGGTACTTTGCCTGGAAGGTGGTGTTGGTGGCCTGGGTGCGCCGGCTGGAGGCACCCGGTATGTCGGGCTGCTCGGCGTTGCGGTTTCCTGGCGGCACCAAGGCGGCCGCTTGCGCGCCGAACATGGCTGCCGCGAGCGTCAGCCCGAGAATGACGAGGATCAGTTTTTTCATGCGCCGCCGCCCTGTAACAGCGCATGACCCCGAACCGAAGGTTCCGCGTCAGCGACTATCAGAATCGATTTCGCTGGGGATCATGCGCCAAATCATGTGCTACAGCGTCCTTCGTTCGTCCAATCGACGCAGCGCCGTAGTCGCCGGGCAAACTAGGTAAAGCTGTGGTTTGAGTCGAGAGCCCCGTCGTCCTCCAAGGCGGAAGGTGGCCAGATGCTTCCATTTGGCCACACATTAGAGCGACGTGCGTCCATTCGGACGCACAAAGTACGCTCTAAGATCTTGAATCTTCGGCTTGCGAACCCGACCGGCGCCCTTCCTTTACAGGATGAATCGCGACAAATCTGTGTTTCTGGACAAGTCGCCGACATGCTTTTCAACATAGGCGGCGTCGATGGTGACGGCTGTGCCGTTGCGGTCCGGCGCATCGTAGGAAATCTCGTCCAGCACCCTTTCCATCACCGTCTGCAGGCGTCTGGCGCCGATATTCTCGACACTGGCGTTGAGATCGACGGCGATGCCGGCAAGCGAATCGATGGCGTCGTCAGTGAAGACGAGATCGACACCCTCGGTCCTCATCAGCGCGATATACTGCTTGATCAGGCTGGCCTCTGTCTCGGTCAGGATCCGTACGAAATCGTCCTTCTCCAGCGCCCTGAGTTCGACACGGATCGGCAGGCGGCCTTGCAATTCCGGCAACAGGTCCGACGGCTTGGCGACATGGAACGCACCCGATGCAATGAACAGGATGTGATCTGTCTTCACCGGGCCGTATTTGGTCGCCACCGTGGTGCCCTCGACCAGCGGCAGCAGATCGCGCTGCACGCCTTCGCGCGACACACCGGCGCCGATGCCGCCTTCGCGCGAGGCGATCTTGTCGATCTCGTCGAGGAAGACGATGCCGTCGTTTTCGGTCGATTCGAGCGCCCGGCGCACCACTTCGTCCTGGTCGAGCAGCTTGTCGGACTCGTCGCCGACCAGCAGCGCGTAGGACTCCTTCACCGTCGTCTTGCGCGTCTTGGTCTTCTGGCCGCCCATCGCCTTTGACAGCATGTCGTTGATGTTGAGCACGCCGATATTGGCCCCCGGCATGCCGGGAATCTCGAAGCCGGGCATGCCGCCATTGCCGGTATCGGCCACCTCGATCTCGATCTCCTTGTCGTCGAGTTCGCCGTCGCGCAGCTTCTTGCGGAAGCTATCGCGCGTCGCCGGGCTCGCCGTCTTGCCGACAAGCGCTTCCAGCACCCGTTCCTCGGCGTTGACATGCGCGCGCGCCTTGACGTCCTCGCGCATCTTCTCGCGCACCAGGCCGATGGCGATCTCGACCAGGTCGCGGATGATCTGCTCGACGTCGCGGCCGACATAGCCGACCTCGGTGAACTTGGTCGCCTCGACCTTGACGAAGGGCGCACCGGCAAGCCGTGCCAGGCGGCGCGAAATCTCGGTCTTGCCGACGCCGGTCGGGCCGATCATCAGGATGTTCTTCGGCATCACCTCTTCGCGCATCTGGCCTTCGAGCTGCTGGCGGCGCCAGCGGTTGCGCAGGGCGATGGCCACGGCGCGCTTGGCGTCCTTCTGGCCGATGATGAAGCGGTCGAGCTCCGAAACGATTTCGCGGGGAGAAAATGTGCTCATGTCACTCAAATTCCACTTTGCCACTGCCGGATGGACTCGAACGGATGCAGCAGCATGATCACGTTGAGCGTCAGATTGTCCCGGATAAAGTAGCCGGTGCCCAGTTCGAAGATCAGGGCGAGGCTGACGATCACCCATATAGGAAGCCTTCGCGCCATCACAAATCCCAGCGCCATGGCCAGCGTGTCCGAGACCGAATTGATGATGCTGTCGCCATAATAATCGAGCGAAATCGTGCCGGCGCGATAGCGCTCGATGATGAAGGGGCTGTTCTCGAGCAGCTCCCAGCCGCCCTCTATGGCCACAGCGAAGGCCAGCCGGAGCCCGATCGGCGAACGCGGGAACAGGAATTGCGCCAGCGCATAGAACAGGAAGCCGTGAATGATGTGGGAGGGCGTGTACCAGTCGGAAATATGCTGGGAATTCTCCGAACTCTGCACCACCCCATGCCAGAGTTTCACATAGCCGCAGGTGCAGATCGGCGGATGGCCCATGCCGTAGAGGACACCGGCCTGGAAGATGACCAGGGCCAGCACGAGCAGAAGCCCCATCCGCCAACTGTCTTCATAGGCCGACAGGGTCTTGTCGGCGTCGGATGTGCCCATGCTGCTATTGCCCCTCTTCGGCGTCGTCCAGGTCAGCGCCGACCGCCATCAAGAGGGCGTCGCCATATTCCGATTGCCTGCGATCGATAGCCCGGAATCCGGCCTTTTCATAGGCGCGGATGGCCCGCCCGTTGGCAGGATGCGGGTCGATGATGACACGCGGCGCACCCTCCTCGAAGAGCTCCTGCACGAATTGCCGCACAATGGCCGAGCCATGGCCGCACCCGACCAGCTCCGGCCTGCCGATCGACAGGTCGATGCCGAGCGTCCCGAACGGCTGGTCGCGATAGGGATGGCCGTCTTCCAGATGCGGATCGTAGCTCTGCAGATAGCCGATCGGCCGGCCGTCGAGTTCGATGATCAACGGTTCGACGGAAATCGAATCGATATGCTCGCGGATATCGGCGATCTCTTTTTCCGGGTCGCCCCACCATTCCGCGACATGCGGCTCGGCCAGCCAGCCGGCGATCATCGGCAGGTCCTTTTCGGTCACCGGCCGAAATTGGTATCTATCTTCCTGTTTGACCCGCTCAGGCGGCATCGAGCGTTTCGATGACAAAATTGTTATTGGTGTAGACGCAGATATCGGACGCGATCTGCATCGCCTTGCGGGCGATCTCCTCGGCGTCCTTATCGCTGTCCATCAGCGCGCGCGCTGCGGCCAGCGCATAATTGCCGCCCGAACCGATGGCCATGACGCCAAATTCGGGTTCCAGCACGTCGCCGGTGCCGGTCAGCGCCAGCGAAACCGACTTGTCGGCAACCAACATCATCGCTTCCAGCCGGCGCAGATAGCGGTCGGTGCGCCAGTCCTTGGCGAGTTCGACGCAGGCGCGCGTCAACTGGTCCGGATATTGTTCGAGCTTGGCTTCCAGCCGCTCCAGAAGGGTGAAGGCATCCGCTGTGGCGCCGGCGAAACCGGCAATGACATTGCCGCCCTTGCCGATGCGGCGCACCTTTTTGGCATTGCCCTTCATGATGGTCTGGCCAAGGCTGACCTGGCCGTCGCCGGCGATGACCACCTTGCTGCCCTTGCGCACCGTCACGATGGTCGTGGCGTGCATGGTCAGTTCATTCGACATTTGTTGCTCCGATTCGTGCCATCCCATCAAAGGCGATTGGCGCGGTACGAGTGACTTTGATCGGCCATATGTATGCATGGGGTGAACGATTGCAAACCGGCCATCCGCAGGGCGCATACCGCCTCGCATGGCAACTGGCAATCGCCGGATCATGCTGCTAGAAGGCTTTCGTTTTCAAGCGGGTGAGCGCCAAAGCGTGCAAACCTGGGACAAGGACAAGATCATGGCGCAGCGTTCCGCCGACATAAGCCGAAAGACCAGGGAAACCGATATTTCCGTATCGGTCCATGTCGACGGCTCTGGCAAGTCCGATATCGCGACAGGCGTCGGCTTCTTCGACCATATGCTCGACCAGTTGTCGCGCCACTCGCTGATCGACATGTCGGTCAAGGCCAAGGGCGACCTGCATATCGATGATCACCACACGGTCGAGGACACCGGCATTGCGCTCGGTCAGGCGCTGGCCAAGGCGCTGGCCGAGCGGCGCGGCATCATGCGCTATGCCTCGATCGATCTCGCCATGGACGAGACGCTGACCAGGGCGGCGATCGATGTCTCCGGCCGCCCTTTCCTGGTCTGGAACGTCTCCTTCTCGTCGCCGAAGATCGGCACGTTCGACACCGAATTGGTGCGCGAGTTCTTCCAGGCCCTGGCGCAGAATGCCGGCATCACGCTGCATGTCACCAACCACTATGGCGCCAACAACCACCATATCGCCGAAACCTGCTTCAAGGCGGTGGCCCGCGTGTTGCGGGCAGCCCTTGAACCCGACCCGCGCCAGCCGAACGCGGTTCCTTCCACCAAGGGGTCGCTGAAGGGGTAGGCTGATGGCCATCTATGTCGTGATGGAGCCGCCGGGCAGCAGTGATAAGGCCGATACGGCCTTTGTCCGCGACGGCTTTTCCTGGCTCGGCTTCCTGGTGCCGCCGCTGTGGCTGCTTTGGCATCGCTTGTGGATGGAAGCGGCTCTGGCCTTTGTCGCCATGGCGGCACTTTCGATGCTTGCCGAAAAACTGAGCCTCGGGCTGCCCGGCTCGCTGCTGTCGCTGCTCGTATCGCTCTATGTCGGGCTGGAGGGCGCGGCCTTGCGGATTGCAGCACTGCGCCGCCGTGGCTGGCATGAATGGGGCGTCGTCGAGGCCGACAGGCTCGACGATGCCGACACGCGCTATGCACTGGAAGCCGAGGCGCATGCGGACGAACAGGCGCCTATGCCGCGCATCGTGCCGGACGCCGCCCTTGCCCGACCGGCGCAGATGGGCATGACGCTGGGATTGACCCATATTCCGGGAAAGCCCTGACATGCGGGTTGCCATCATCGACTACGGTTCGGGCAATCTGCGCTCGGCCACCAAGGCCTTCGAGCGCGCCGCGCACGAAGCCGGCATTGCCGCGACCATCGACCTGACCGCGGATGCCGAACGCGTCCGCACCGCCGACCGCATCGTCCTGCCCGGCGTCGGCGCCTATGCCGATTGCGCGGCGGGCTTACGCGCCGTAGAGGGCATGTGGGATGCGGTGGAAGAGGTCGCGATCGCCAGGGGACGGCCGTTTCTCGGCATCTGTGTCGGCATGCAACTGATGTCGGAGCGTGGTCTGGAAAAGACTGTGACAAAAGGCTTCGGCTGGATCGCCGGCGACGTCAAGGAAATCACGCCTTCCGATCCCGCGCTCAAGATTCCGCAGATCGGCTGGAACACGATCGACCTCAAGCGCAAGCATCCGCTGTTTTCCGGCATTGCCACCGGAGCCAAGGGATTGCACGCCTATTTCGTCCATTCCTATCATCTCGATGCGACGAAGCCGGACGAAGCGCTGGCCATCGCCGACTATGGCGGCCCGGTGACGGCCGCTGTTGCCCGCGACAATATTGTGGGGACGCAATTCCATCCCGAAAAGAGCCAGGCGCTTGGCCTGGCGCTGATCACCAATTTCCTGCGCTGGAGGCCTTGAGGGATCATGAGCAAGAAGGGCTATTGGCTGGTGATGCTGACGGTGACCAATCCGGAGGGCTACCAGCGCTATCGCGACGCCATTGGCGATGCCGTCTCGCGCTTCGGCGGCCGCTATCTCGTGCGCGGCGGACAGGTCACGAACCCCGAGGGATCGGACTTCGACCGGCATGTCGTGGTCGAGTTCGACTCCTATGAGACGGCGCTGAGCTGTTACCGGTCTCCGGCCTACCAGACGGCGCTGCAAAACCGCGTTGCATCTTCCACCGGCCATTTCGCGATCGTCGAGGGCGCCTGAAAGTGATCCTGTTCCCGGCCATCGACCTCAAGGACGGCAAATGCGTGCGCCTGAAGCACGGCGATATGGCGACCGCGACGATCTACAATGACGACCCCGGAGCCCAGGCCAAAGCCTTTGAGGAACAAGGCTTCAAATGGCTGCACGTCGTCGACCTCAATGGCGCCTTCAAGGGCCAGAGCGTTAACAGCGCGGCAGTCGGTTCCATCCTCAAGGCCACGAAGAACCCGGTTCAGCTCGGCGGCGGCATCCGCACGATTGCGCAGATCGAGGACTGGCTCGACCGCGGGCTTGCCCGGGTCATCCTTGGCACCGTCGCGGTGCGTGATCCCGATCTCGTCAGGCAGGCCTGCAAGGCCTTTCCGGGAAAGATCGCCGTCGGCATCGACGCCAAGGGCGGCAAGGTGGCGGTCGAGGGCTGGGCCGAGGCATCGAGCCTCGGCGTCATTGAACTGGCAAAAAAATTCGAGGGCGCGGGCGTCGCCGCCATCATCTACACCGACATCGACCGCGACGGGGTGCTGACCGGTATCAACTGGGACGCCACCATCGATCTCGCCGAGGCGGTGTCGATCCCGGTGATCGCCTCGGGAGGTCTCGCCTCGATCGCCGACATCGTACGCATGACCATGCCCGATGCATGCAAACTCGAAGGCGCGATCTCGGGCCGCGCGCTCTATGACGGCCGCATCGACCCGGCCGAGGCGCTGGCGATCCTGGCGTCTGGAGCGGAGAAGGCGAGGGCGCGATGAAACTCTCGATCATCCTCGCACCTTATGACAGCGGCCACTTTCACGGCGGCTGCGGCCAGGGGCCAGATGCGCTGATATCAGGCGGGCTGGTCGAAGCCATGACGCTGGCCGGGCACGACATTGCCGTCAAGGATATCGGCAAGGTCGGCGACGCGCAGGAGCGCGAAATTGCAACGGGCTTCGCGGTCTGCAATGCCGTCGCAGCCGAAGTTCAGGCGGCCCGTGACAATGGCCGGGTTCCCATCGTTCTTGCAGGCAACTGCCTGACCAGCGCTGGTGCGGTCGCCGGCGAGGACGCCGATGCGATCGTCTGGGCCGACCAGCATGGCGACCTCAACACGCCCGAAACATCGATATACGGCTTTCTCGACGGCATGGCGCTGGCCACAGTGCTGGGGCTTTGCTGGCGGCCAATGGCATCGGCCATTCCTGGCTTCCATGCGATCGACCCTTCGTGCTGCGTGCTCGTCGATGCCCGCGATCTCGATCCCGCGGAAACTGAACTGCTGGCGACGCTGCCTGTCATTCGAACGGAATGCCCTGGTGTAGCCAAGGCCGCTGAACGGCTGATTGCCGCTGGTGCGAAGCGCACGCATCTGCATCTCGATCTGGATGTTCACGACCCCGAGGAATTGCAGGCGAACCGTTATGCGCATCCGGGCGGGCCCGCCCCTGCGGAGTTGCGCCAGGCGGTCTGCGATTTGGCCCGGTTGTTGCCCGTCGTCGGCATCACCATTTCGGCCTACGACCCGGCATTTGACGCACGGGGCGACGTGCCGCCACTGGTCGGCCAATTGCTCACCGATCTGCTCGCCACGGTGGAGAGAAGCTGATGCTGAAGGCCCGCGTCATTCCCTGTCTCGACGTCAAAAACGGCCGCGTCGTCAAGGGCGTCAATTTCGTCGACCTGGTCGATGCCGGTGATCCGGTCGAGGCGGCCAAGGCCTATGATGCCGCCGGCGCCGACGAACTCTGCTTTCTCGACATCACCGCTTCATCCGACAATCGCGAAACCATCTTCGATGTCGTTGCCCGCACGGCCGAGCAATGCTTCATGCCGCTGACGGTCGGCGGCGGCGTTCGCCAGGTCGCCGACATCAGGAAGTTGCTGCTGGCCGGCGCCGACAAGGTGTCGATCAACACGGCGGCGGTGAAGAACCCGGATTTCGTCACCGAGGCGGCCGACAAGTTCGGCAACCAGTGCATCGTCGTCGCCATCGACGCCAAGAAGGTCTCCGGCAAGGGCGAGGCCGACCGCTGGGAAATCTTCACCCATGGCGGCCGCGAAAAGACCGGCATCGACGCGGTCGATTTCGCCCGGCGGATGGTCGAGCGCGGCGCCGGCGAGATTCTTTTGACGTCGATGGATCGCGACGGCACCAAGGCCGGCTACGACATTGCCCTGACCCGCGCGGTGGCCGACGCGGTGCGCGCGCCGGTTATCGCTTCCGGTGGCGTCGGCACGCTCGATCATCTGGTCGAGGGCATTCGCGACGGCCATGCGGGTGCTGTGCTGGCGGCATCGATCTTCCATTTCGGCACCTATTCCATCGCCGAAGCCAAGGCGCATATGGCCCGTGCCGGGCTGCCGATGCGACTGGACTCGCCGGCTCATCGGGCTTAAGGCATGATCCCGAAAAGTGGAAACCGGTTTTCGGAAAAGATTATGCTTAAACAAGCAGATAGATGACTGCCATGGCTCAATTTTCGCTCGCCGAGCTGGAAAAGATCATCAATCAACGCGCCCATTCCGGCGACCCGGAGTCATGGACCGCGAAACTGTTTGCCAAAGGCATCGACAAGGCCGCGCAGAAGCTCGGCGAAGAGGCGGTCGAAACGGTGATCGCAGCCGTCGGCGACGACAAAAAAGCTCTCGTTTCGGAAAGTGCGGATCTTATATATCATTGGCTCGTCGTTCTCGGCATCGCAGGGGTTCCGCTAAGCGACGTGCTCAAGGAGCTCGAGACCCGCACCGGGCGTTCGGGCATCGCCGAAAAGGCGTCCCGGCAGGACCGGGGCTGATCGCTGCGGAGGGCAGGAGACTCGATGGACCAGCTCGCTCCCACCGAGAAGTATTCGCCCTATCGTTTCTTCTCGGCCGAGCAATGGTCGCAGTTCCGCGCCGACACGCCGCTGACGCTCAGCGAAGATGAAATCAACCGCCTGCGCTCGCTCAACGACCCGGTCGACCTCCAGGAGGTCAAGCGCATCTATCTTTCGCTGTCGCGGCTCTTGTCTGCGCATGTCGAGGCCAGCCAGTTGCTGTTCAGGCAACGGCAGGCCTTCTTCAACGCGCAGGATATCGTCAAGACGCCCTTCATCATCGGCATTGCCGGCTCCGTCGCTGTCGGCAAGTCGACCACGGCGCGCGTGCTCAAGGAATTGCTGGCGCGCTGGCCCTCGAGCCCCAAGGTCGATCTTGTCACCACCGACGGCTTCCTTTTGCCGAACGAAATCCTGCGCCGCGACAATCTGATGGAACGCAAGGGCTTTCCCGACAGCTATGATGTCGGCGCGCTGCTGCGGTTCCTGTCGGGGATAAAGTCGGCGCAGCGCAATGTCCGCGCACCCGTCTATTCGCACCTGACCTACGACGTCATTCCCGGCGAGTTCCAAACCATCGACCGGCCGGACATATTGATCTTCGAGGGTATCAACGTCCTGCAGCCGGGCAAGCTGCCGAAAGACGGCAAGATCGTGCCGTTCCTGTCGGATTTCTTCGATTTCGCCATCTACATCGATGCCGAAGAAGAGCTGATCCATCAGTGGTACATCGCCCGCTTCATGCGGCTGCGCGAGACCGCTTTCCGCAACCCGGACTCCTTCTTCCACCGCTATTCGCAGCTTTCGCAAGGAGCGGCCCGCGCCATCGCCGAAGGCCTGTGGGCCAACATCAACCTGAAGAATTTGCGCGAGAACATCCTGCCGACCAGGGCCCGCGCCGATCTCATCCTGCGCAAGGGCGCCAACCACCTGGTCGAGGAAGTGGCGCTGAGGAAGCTGTAGCGGCGTAGTTAACGGCGCCTTAGCCTATCCTGACTAGCGTCGGGCAAATTCCAGTGGGGCCGGAAGCGGTCTGTGATCGATATGCCTGCAACGCGCCTGCCTGACATTTCCACGTCGCGCACCACATTTGCGCCGCGACGGTTGCTGAAATTCGCTTCGGTCGGACTTGCGGCCACGGTCGTCTACGCAATTTGTGCCAGCCTCTTTACCAGTGCCGGGTCAGGATATCTGTCGCCGGCTTTGGCCTCGCTCGCTGCCTATGCGGTCGCGGCGATCTTCTCCTATCTCGGCCACAAGTTCTTCACCTTCATGTCGGCCGGTTCGCATCGCTTCGAGGCGCCGCGTTTCGCTGTGCTGACCGGCTGCGGCCTTGCCGTTGCCTATCTCCTGCCAGCGCTTCTCGTCGGGCGCTTCGGCCTGCCCGTCTGGGTTCCGATCCTGCTCACTTGCGTTCTCATTCCGGTGGTCAACTTTGTCGTTCTCGACCGCTGGATCTTTTCCGGCCGTTCCCACGGCTAGACAGGCAGCGTCACCCGCCGCAGCGTCAGATTGATCCGCCCGCCATTCCTGAGCAATGCAGAGGTCGACGGATAGATGCGGTCGACGCCGTGAAAGCTGAGGCGGCCTTCGCCGCCAAGCACGACGACATCGCCACTCTTCAGCCTGAACGACTTCGTGCCGCCCTCACGCGTGTTCTGGCCAACCCGAAACAGGCAATCGTCGCCGAGCGAGACGGAGACGACCGGCGCCGAGAAATCGGTCTCGTCGCGGTCCTGGTGAAGACCCATCTTGGCGTCCTGCGCGTAGAAATTGACCAGGCAAGCCTCAGGTGGATACGGATAGGCGGACACCTCGCGCCACAGTTCCAGCAGCGCCTCCGGGATCGGCGGCCAGGGCGCTCCGGTCACCGGGTGCGTCGGCTGGTAGCGATAGCCGCGCTCCTTGTCGGTGACCCAGCCGAGCGGGCCGCAATTGGTCATGCGCACGCTCATCTCCTTGCCGGTGCGCGGCATCGCCGGCACGAACAGGGGCGCTTTCTGCACGACCCGTCTCACCTCCTCGACCAGCGCTTCCTGCGCGGCGCGGGACAGGTAGCCGGGCATATGGCGTACGCCTTTGGGTAAAACGAGCATCAGCCTGGGCGCTTCATCAGCTTCATCCGGCGACAATGCCACCAACAAACCAAAACGGCGACCCGAAAGCCGCCGTTCTTGAGTTGCGATCCACTTTCGGTCCTAGACGAGATCGGGTATCCGCAGGACCTGCCCCGGATAGATCTTGTCGGGATGGGTCAGCATCGGCTTGTTGGCCTCGAAGATGATGTTGTTCTTCGCGCCCTTGCCCTTGCCGTAGCTCTTTTCGGCGATCTTCCAGAGGTTGTCGCCTTTCTTGACCGTATAAAAGGTCGGCTCCTTGGCCGGCGTCGCGGGCGCGCCGGCTTCCGGGGTGGCAACCTGCAATTCGTCGGCCTGCACCTTGGACACGCCGAGCGTGTTGCCAACGGCGATGACCGCCTTTTCGAAGATCGACTGGTCCTTGACCACGCCCTTCAGCACGGCCGTGTCGCCCTTGACGACGACTTCCACATTGTCGGTGCCGAGATCGTGCGAATCGAGTTCCTTCTTGAGCGTATCGGCGGTCGGCTCAGCCTCATCGCCGCCGAAGCCGAGCTTCTTGCCGACGCCCTTGACGAAATCAAACATGCCCATCTGTAGTCTCCCTTGCTGTGGCCGACATCGAACTTGCCATCTGCAACCTTGAATTGGAAGCTGTTTCGACCGCGCAATTGATGTCGCTGAAACCTGCCTTGTGCATCCTAATCGTCGGCGATACGACCGCGCAGTTTTTTCACTGTCGACCGTCCGGCTTTCGTCTTAAGGCGGCGTTCGACCGCGCCTTTCGACGGCTTCGTCTTCTTGCGCGGCGGCGGCGGCGGCTCGGCGGCCTTGGCCACAAGCGCCGTCAGCCTCGACCGTGCATCGGCCCGGTTCTGCTCCTGCGTGCGAAACCGCCCGGCCTCGATGACGATGACGCCGTCCTTGGTGGCGCGCTGACCGGCAAGCTTTATGGTCCGCGCGCGCACGCGTTCCGACAGGCCCGATGCATTGGCCGCATCGAAGCGCAACTGCACCGCCGTCGCCACCTTGTTGACGTTCTGGCCGCCCGGGCCGGACGAACGGATAAAGTCCTCGTGCAGATCGCCCGGATGGATCACCGCATCGTCGGCAATGATGATCTTGTCGTCGTTCATGCCGCAGTCATGGCGCGACGAGTGAAAAAAGAAAAGGCCCGATCCCCGGGTCGGACCTTCCCGATCCCCGGGTCGGACCTTCCCGATCCCGCATCGGGTCTTTGCAATGCGTTCAGCCTGTCCGAAGAGCTTTACTCGGCGGCTTCCTGCAGGCGAGGTGCGGCGCCCAGCACCGTGGCGTCGACATGGGTTTCGAATTTTTCGAAATTAACCGCGAACATGCCGACCAGCCTGGTCGCCTGTCGATCATAGGCCGACGTATCGGTCCAGGTCGATCTCGGATCGAGGATGGCGGGATCCACGCCGGCGACCGCCACTGGCACTTCGAAGCCAAAGTTGGCGTCGGTGCGGAAATCGGCCGTCTTCAGCGAGCCGTTGAGGGCCGCGGCAAGCAGCGCCCGCGTTGCCTTGATCGGCATCCGCTTGCCGGTGCCGTAGGCGCCGCCGGTCCAGCCGGTGTTGACCAGCCAGCAGTCGACGCCGTGGCGGGCGATCAGCTCGCGCAGCAGATTGCCATATTCCGACGGATGGCGCGGCATGAACGGTGCGCCGAAACAGGTCGAAAATGTCGCTTCGGGCTCGGTCACCCCCTTTTCGGTTCCCGCCACCTTGGCGGTATAGCCGGAGAGGAAATGATACATCGCCTGCGCCGGCGTCAGCCGCGCGATCGGCGGCATCACGCCGAACGCGTCGGCGGTCAGCATGATGATGTTCTTCGGGTGGTTGGCGCGCCCCGTCCTGCTGGCATTGGCGATGAAGTCGAGCGGATAGGCGCAGCGCGTATTCTCGGTCAGCCTGCCGTCGTCGAAATCCGGCACGCGGGCCGCGTCGAGCACGACATTCTCAAGCACGGTGCCGAAGCGCTGGGTGGTGGCGAAGATTTCCGGCTCGGCTTCCGCCGAAAGCTTTATCGTCTTGGCATAGCAGCCGCCTTCGAAATTGAAGATGCCGTGCGGACCCCAGCCGTGCTCGTCGTCGCCGATCAGCACACGCGAGGGGTCGGCCGACAGCGTCGTCTTGCCGGTTCCCGACAGGCCGAAAAAAACGGCTGCGTTGCCGTCGGCGCCTTCATTGGCCGAGCAATGCATCGGCATGACGCCTTTCGCCGGCAACAGATAGTTGAGCACGGTGAACACCGACTTCTTCATTTCGCCAGCATAGGAGGTGCCGCCGATCAGCACGATCATGCGCGAGAAGTCGACGGCGATCACCGTTTCGGTACGGGTGCCGTGGCGGGTCGGGTCGGCGCGGAACGACGGCAGGTCGATGATCGTCATGTCGGGCACGAAATGCTCGAGCGCGGCGGTCTCCGGGCGGATCAAAAGGTTGCGGATGAATAGCGAGTGCCAGGCAAGCTCCGTAATAACCCTGGTCGGCAGTTTCAGATCCTCGTCGGCGCCGCCGACCAGATCCTGCACATAAAGGTCCTTGTCCGCCGCATGCGCACGGAAATCGGCAAGCAGCGTGTCGAACTGGGCCGGCGAGATCGCC
The DNA here is from genome assembly GCF_002529485.1 of Mesorhizobium sanjuanii. Taxonomy (NCBI): domain Bacteria; kingdom Pseudomonadati; phylum Pseudomonadota; class Alphaproteobacteria; order Hyphomicrobiales; family Phyllobacteriaceae; genus Mesorhizobium; species Mesorhizobium sanjuanii. The sequence goes on along the minus strand of NZ_NWQG01000063.1, from coordinate 18,172 downwards.
TTGTTGTTGTCCCACCACACATGCGGCTCGGTTGCGCCATCGCGCACGATGAATTTGTCCTTGGGCGAGCGGCCGGTGTGCTGCCCGGTCTCGGCGACGAGCGCGCCATGCGCGGTGAGCCGGGCCTCGCCACGGCGGATTGCTTCCTCATAAAGCGCGGGCGCCTCGAAATTGTAGCGCACCACGCCTGCGTTCCCCAGGCCGATCCGATCGATCGCGTATGCGGAATTGCGTTTGCCGGCTTCCGACATCAAGTGTTCCTTCTTCGATTTTGCCGCATCCTGACCGGCGAATTTCTGGCACCCAAAACGGTCAGAACCAGAAAAACCGAATGATATCAAATCATTAATCGATTTAAAAAATTTGAAAGTTGTTTAAATCGTTTATATGTGCAAAAAGTTAGGCGGTTGCCCAAAGGATTGGCGACCCTTGTTCGTCCAATCCATGTCGAGGTGCGCTTGTGGCCGCGGGTGACAGCGAGCGAAGCCTATGCCACATTTTGTACCTAATTTGTCCTGCAAAAGCCCCTTCTCTACCAAAGAAGGGACAGCTCATGAGGGAGCCGCTAGAAATGGCAACAATCGCGCTTGTCGACGACGACCGCAACATTCTGACGTCGGTGTCGATCGCCCTTGAGTCGGAGGGATATCGCGTCGAGACCTACACGGATGGGGCGTCGGCGCTGGAAGGCCTGGCGGCGCGTCCGCCGAATCTTGCCATCCTCGACATCAAGATGCCACGCATGGACGGCATGGAACTCTTGCGCCGGATGCGTCAGAAATCCGACCTGCCGGTGATCTTCCTGACCTCCAAGGACGACGAGATCGACGAGCTTTTCGGCCTCAAGATGGGCGCCGACGACTTCATCCGCAAACCCTTCTCGCAGCGTCTTCTGGTCGAGCGGGTCCGCGCCGTGCTGCGCCGGGCCAGCGCCCGCGAGGCGGCGGCCAAGACGCCCAACCAGCAAGCTCGCTCGCTCGAGCGCGGCCAGCTTGTCATGGACCAGGAGCGCCACACCTGCACCTGGAAGGGCGAGCCGGTGACGCTGACCGTCACCGAATTCCTAATCCTGCATTCGCTGGCTCAGCGTCCTGGCGTGGTAAAAAGCCGTGATGCGCTGATGGATTCGGCCTATGATGAGCAGGTCTATGTCGACGACCGCACCATCGACAGCCACATCAAGCGGCTGCGCAAGAAATTCAAGGCCGTCGATGACGACTTCGAGATGATCGAAACCCTTTACGGAGTCGGATACCGGTTCCGCGAAGCGTGAATAGGCGGTAGGCAGTAGGGAATAACCGGCAGTCAGTTTTGAATGGTGCGAGCGGCCACTCATGCATCGCCGCGATCTCTGCCAACCTTTCTCTATTCACTACTCACTACTCACTGATTACTAAGCAGGAGCTGCTATTCGATGGCAGTGGAAGCAGAGCGAATGAGACGGGCGGGCGCTGCCAGGCGCCCGTCGCGGATTCTGCCAGCGTTCCTGTCGAGAATCACGGTGCCGTTGCGCCGATTCCTTGGCCACCATATCTTTTCCAGCCTGACGCGGCGCATCCTCTTTCTCAACCTCGCCGGCCTGGCCGTGCTGGTCACTGGCATTCTCTACCTCAATACCTTCCGCGACGGGCTGATCGATGCCCGGGTCGAGAGCCTGATGACGCAGGGCGAGATCATCGCCGGCGCGATCGCCGCCTCGGCCACGGTCGAGACCGATTCGATCAGCATCGACCCGGAAAAGCTGCTCGAACTGCAAGCCGGCGAAAGCCTTGGCCCCGGCTCCGACCAGCTCGACAATCTGGATTTTCCCATCAATCCGGAGCGCGTCGCACCCGTGCTCAGGCGATTGATCTCGCCGACGCGCACGCGTGCCCGCATCTACGACCGCGATGCCAATCTGTTGCTCGATTCCCGCCATCTCTATTCGCGTGGCCAGATCCTTCGCTACGACCTGCCGCCGGTCGAGGAGGAGGAGCCCGACCTTGTCGAGCGAATCCAGAAATTCGTCTTCGACTTCTTCCGCAACACCGCATTGCCGGTCTACCACGAGCAGCCAGGCGGTAATGGCGCGGCTTTTCCGGAGGTGGTCAAGGCGCTCACCGGCAGCCCGTCGACCATTGTGCGGATTTCCGAACAGGGCGAGCAGATCGTCTCGGTCGCCGTGCCGATCCAGCGCTTCCGCGCCGTGCTTGGCGTGCTGTTGCTGTCGACCGAGGGCGGCGACATTGACAAGATCGTCGCGGCCGAGCGCAAGGCGATCCTGCGCGTCTTCGGCATTGCGGCGCTGGTTACCGCCATCCTGTCGATGCTTCTGGCCTCGACCATCGCCAACCCGCTGCGCCGGCTGTCGGCGGCGGCGGTCAGGGTGCGGCGCGGCGTCAAGAACCGCGAGGAAATCCCGGACTTCTCCGACCGCCAGGACGAGATCGGCAATCTGTCGATCGCCGTGCGCGATATGACCAACGCGCTCTATGCCCGTATCGAGGCGATTGAGAGTTTCGCGGCCGACGTCTCGCATGAGCTGAAGAACCCGCTCACCTCGCTGCGCAGCGCGGTGGAAACCTTGCCGCTGGCCAAGAACGACAATTCGCGCGGCCGGCTGATGGAGATCATCCAGCATGATGTGCGCCGCCTGGATCGTCTCATCACCGATATTTCCGATGCCTCCCGCCTTGACGCCGAGCTCGCGCGGGAAGATGCGGGAACGGTCGATCTGAAGAAATTCATCACCGACCTCGTCGCCGTCTCGCGCGAAACCACGCGCAACAAGAAGTCCGTCGAGATCGAGCTCAAGGTCGCCAAGCTGCCGCAGGGCGTCAAGGGCTACTTCGTCACCGGCCATGATCTGCGGATCGGCCAGGTCATCACCAATCTGATCGAGAATGCCCGCTCTTTCGTTCCCGAGGAACGCGGCCACATCGCCATTTCGCTGGAGCGCGCCGGCAAGGTCAACATCGTCACCATCGACGACAATGGTCCCGGCATCCGGGCCGACAATATCGAGCGCATCTTCGAGCGCTTCTACACAGACCGGCCGGCCGGCGAGGCGTTCGGCCAGAATTCAGGCCTTGGCCTGTCGATCAGCCGCCAGATCGTCGAAGCTCATGGCGGCACGCTGACGGCCGAGAACATCGCGGGCACCAAGCCCGGCGAAATCAAGGGCGCGCGCTTCGTCGTCACGCTGCCGGCCGAAGGTTAAGCATGATCCCGAAAAGTGGGAACCGGTTTTCGGACAAGATCATGCCTGATGCCGTTGTGAACGCTGAAAACATTCACGGCACGGCGCTGTTGATCGGCGAGCGCGGCGTCCTCATCACCGGACCGTCCGGCGCCGGCAAGACGACGCTGGCGCTGACGCTGCTCGATCATTGCCGCGCGCGCGGGCTGTTTTCGCGGCTGATCGGCGACGACAGGCTGCTCGCCGTGGCTCATGCCGGGCGGCTGGTCTGTCGCGTGCCGGCGACCATCTCCGGTCTCGCCGAAGTGCCTGGGTTCATGCCGCGCCCGCTGCCATTCGAGCCGGCCGGCGTGATCGACCTGCATGTCCGGCTGGTGCCGAAGGCAGAAATGGCCCGTTTCCAGGAGGAAATCAGCGAGCCCGTGGCGGGCTGTCCGGTGCCGCGCATCGATCTTGCCGAGTGCAATGTCCCAGCGGCCTTGCCGGCGGTGATGGCGCGGCTCTCCATCGCGCCTTTTTTATGATCCGGTTTCAATTTTTTGCTGCAATGCGTCAAAATGGCTCGGGCCGGCGCAATTTTGGGCTTGTCAACGCGCCTCGCGTCGACAAGATAGCGCTCCCGCCGCCTGGAATGGCCGGCGAACATAAAATGCGCCTGTGAAGCGGCGATGACGGGAGCCACCAACGCATGATCGGACTCGTGCTTGTAACGCACGGTCAACTGGCCGCCGAGTTCCGCCATGCCGTGGAACATGTCGTCGGGCCACAAGACAATTTCGAGACCGTCGCGATCGGCGCCGAAGACGATATGGAGCAGCGCCGCCGCGACATCGTCGATGCCGTTGCCCGCGTCGACACCGGAGCGGGCGTCATTGTTTTGACCGACATGTTCGGCGGCACACCCTCCAATCTTGCCATTTCGGTGATGGAGTCCGGCCGCACCGAGGTCATTGCCGGAATGAACCTGCCGATGCTGATCAAGCTGTCCAGCATTCGCAAGGGCGACAACATGGCGGCCGCGCTCGATGAGGCGCAGGCCGCGGGCCGCAAATACATCAATGTCGCCAGCCAGCTCCTGAGCGGCAAATGAACGCGCTGTCGTCCGAAAAAGTAGAGATCGTCCGCGACTTTCCGATCGTCAACCAGCGCGGCCTGCACGCCCGCGCCTCGGCGAAGTTCGTCCAGGTTGCCAGCGGCTTCAATGCCACGGTCCATGTCGAGAAGGACGGCGTCAAGGTCGGCGGCACCTCGATCATGGGCCTCATGATGCTGGCGGCGAGCCCCGGTTTCTCGATCCGCGTCACCGCCAGCGGTCCGCAGGCCGCGGAGGTCATCGACGCGCTGGAGCAGCTGGTCGCATCCCGCTTTGGCGAGGAAGCCTGACATTGCCATGAGACATGCACGGATAAAGATTTCTTTATATCCCATTGTCGTGCGATCGGCGATCTGCTAGTCAGACCGGCACTTCGCGCCCTTCGACGCCTTCTGGCGCGGGCGCGTCCGTAAAACAATTCTTGATCGGAGCACTGCCATGACGGGTAGCAAGGACTATGTGGTCGCCGACATTTCGCTTGCCGGCTGGGGCCGCAAGGAAATCGAGATCGCCGAAACCGAAATGCCGGGTCTGATGGCCTGCCGCGAGGAGTTCGGCAAGGGCAAGCCGCTCAAGGGCGCGCGCATCACCGGCTCGCTGCATATGACCATCCAGACGGCGGTGCTGATCGAAACGCTGAAGGCGCTCGGCGCCGATATTCGCTGGGCCTCCTGCAACATCTTCTCGACCCAGGACCACGCCGCAGCGGCCATTGCCGAAGCCGGCATTCCGGTCTTCGCCGTCAAGGGTGAGACGCTTGAAGACTATTGGGTCTACACCGACAAGATTTTCCAGTGGGCCGATGGCGGCACCTCCAACATGATCCTGGACGATGGCGGTGACGCCACCATGTACATCCTGATCGGCGCCCGTGCCGAGGCCGGCGAGGACGTGCTGTCCAATGCGGGCAGCGAGGAAGAAGAGATCCTGTTTGCGCAGATCAAGAAGCGCATGAAGGCCTCGCCCGGCTTCTTCACCAAGCAGAAGGAAGCGATCCGCGGCGTCACCGAAGAGACGACGACCGGCGTCAACCGGCTCTACCAGCTGCAGAAGAAGGGCTTGCTGCCGTTCCCGGCCATCAACGTCAATGATTCCGTGACCAAGTCGAAATTCGACAACAAATATGGCTGCAAGGAATCGCTGGTCGATGGCATTCGCCGCGGCACCGACACGATGATGGCCGGCAAGGTTGCGGTTGTCTGCGGCTATGGCGACGTCGGCAAGGGCTCCTCGGCTTCGCTGAAGGGCGCCGGCGCCCGCGTCAAGGTCACCGAAGTTGACCCGATCTGCGCATTGCAGGCGGCGATGGACGGTTTCGAAGTCGTTACGCTTGAAGATGCGGCTCCGACCGCCGACATCGTCATCACCACCACCGGCAACAAGGACGTCGTCACCCTCGACCACATGCGGTCGTTCAAGGATATGGTGATCGTCGGCAACATCGGTCACTTCGACAACGAGATCCAGGTGGCTTCGCTGCGCAATCTGAAGTGGACCAACATCAAGCCGCAGGTCGACTTGATCACCTTCCCGGACGGCAAGCGGATGATCCTCTTGTCGGAAGGCCGCCTGCTCAACCTCGGCAACGCCACCGGCCATCCGAGCTTCGTCATGTCGGCGTCCTTCACCAACCAGGTGTTGGCGCAGATCGAGCTCTACACCAAGCCCGGCCAGTACGAGAACCAGGTCTATGTCCTGCCCAAGCATCTCGACGAGAAGGTCGCGCGTCTGCATCTCGACAAACTCGGCGCCCGCCTCACCGAACTGTCGGGCGAGCAGGCCGCCTATATCGGCGTCACCCCGCAGGGACCGTTCAAGCCGGAACACTACCGCTATTAACCACAGCGCAAATTACCACTAGATATTGAAGCCGGGCGATTGACTTTTCGTCCGGCTTATTTTTTGCGCGGTTTGATTCTTCACGCCGATTCGCGCAAGCGCTATGGTGCTGATTCGCGGTCCGGGGACGAGGGCCCGACGCACGCATCAGGGCGGTCTTGCATTCAGGCGGCGAAGAGGACCAAGACATGCCGGGGGATTACCCGCCTTGCGCGGGACAGGCCGTTTCCGGCGGCCGTAACGATTCGGATATCACAGGCTCCGCTGCCGGAGGCGGCGGCCCCTTGTGGCGCGCTGGCATCCGCGTCGCGAAACTGCTTTCTTCCTCCGCCCTTGCCGGACCGCTGTTTGCTTTTGCCGCGCATGCTGAAACCGCCGGCGCGCGCACGGTCAGCACGGTCGAGGTCATGCAACTCGCCGTGTTCGTCGGCGTCATGGGCGCCGCGCTTCTGTCGGCCATCGTTCTGATTCGCGAGCGGGCCCGCACCACGGCGGAGAATCTCCAGCTCAGAACCCGTATCGCCGACGTCAACGCGGCGCTGCAGCGTTCCGAGGCGCTGCTCAACACGCGCGACCAGCGCGTGATCGTATGGGCCTCGGAGAACAAGAAACCCGAAATCATCGGCACATTGCCGCTCGAGAGCGGCGCTCCGGAAGACCGGGCCGCATTCCTAGCCTTCGGCCGCTGGCTGATGCCGCGCTCGGCGGCAGCGCTCGAACATGCCGTGGCGGGGTTGCGTGAAAAGGCCAAGCCCTTCGATCTCGTCATCGAATCTCTGGTCGGCGCGCCGCTTGAGGTGCATGGACGCAAGAGCGCAGCACATGTGCTTGTGCGCTTCGTCTCGCTCTCGGAAACGCAGCGCAGCGAGGCCAGGCTGAAGATCGAGAACCAACGCCTCGCTGCCGACTACGACACCATGATAGGGCTTCTCGACGCGCTCAACATGCCGGCATGGCTGCGCACGACCGACGGACGGCTGAAGTGGGTCAACCGCGCCTATGCCGAGGCCGTTGAGACGCAGAACGCCGAAGTCGCCGTTCGCGATGCCAAGGAATTCCTGGGCGGCCAGGCGCGCGATGCAATTGCCGCGCAGCACAAGTCGCGTCCGGTCTTTGAGCAGACGCTTTCCACCGTGATCGAGGGCGACCGGCGCATGTTCGCTGTGACCGACTTCGCCAGCGCGGACGGTTCGGCGGGTCTTGCCTGCGACACCAGCGCCATCGAAGCCATCCGCGGCGAGTATGAACGGACCGTGCAGAGCCACGCCGACACGCTCGACCAGCTCAACACCGCCGTGGCGATCTTCGACACCGACGAGAAGTTGCGGTTCTTCAACCAGGCGTTCCAGAAGCTATGGGGTCTCGACAGCGGCTTCCTGCACAGCGCTCCCGATAACGCCTTGTTCCTCGACCGGCTGCGCAGCGAAGGCAAGATCGCCGAGCAGCCCGAATGGCGGCGCTGGAAGGAGAGCCTGCTCGGCGCCTATCGCGCAGTCGAGTCGCAGGAGCATTGGTGGCATCTGCCCGACGGCAAGACCATCCGCGTCGTCGCCAATCCGCAGCCCAAGGGCGGCGTCACCTGGGTATTCGAGAACCTGACCGAAAAGATGGATCTCGAAAGCCGTTACCAGACGGCGGTGCGGGTCCAGGGCGAGACCCTCGACAACCTCGCCGAAGGCGTGGCCGTGTTCGGCCCGGACGGCAGGCTCAGACTGTCCAACCCGGCATTCGCGGCACTTTGGCGGCTGGATGCCGACACCGCCAAGCCAAATGTCCACGTCTCCGCGATCCGCGATTTCTGCGATCGACGGGCCGCCGACAGTCCGTGGGGCGGGTTCCTTGCCGCCATCACCGGCTTCGACGACGAGCGCCGCAACCGCCATGGCCAGACCGAGCTGAACGACGGTACCGTGCTGCGCTATGCTATGATCCCGCTGCCCAACGGGCAGGTGATGATGACCTTCGTCGACGTCACCGACAGCGTCAATGTCGAGCGGGCGCTGAAGGACAAGAACGAGGCGCTGGAGAAATCCGACCAGCTCAAGAACGAGTTCGTGCAGCACGTTTCCTATGAACTGCGCTCGCCGCTGACCAACATCATCGGCTTCACCGAGCTTCTTTCATTGCCGTCGACCGGGCCGTTGAGCCAGAAGCAACGCGAATATGTCGAGCATGTCAGCTCGTCCTCGTCGGTGCTCCTCACCATCGTCAACGACATCCTCGATCTGGCGACGGTGGACGCCGGCATCATGCAACTCGATATCTCCGAAGTTCACATCGATCGGACCATCGCCGCCGCCGCCGAACTGGTCGCCGACCGGCTGGACGAGCATTCGATCAAGCTCAAGATTGACGCCGCCGCCGCGCCAAAAACCTTCCATGGCGACGAGATACGCATACGCCAGATCCTCTACAATCTGTTGAGCAACGCCGCCAATTACGCGCCGGAGGCGAGCACCATCACGCTTGCCTGCCGCCAGCTTGCCGAAGGCGTGGAATTTTCCGTTCATGACGACGGCCCCGGCATGCCGCCGGACCTGCTCGATTCGGTCTTTCGCCGTTTCGAACCGCGCGCCAATGGCGGCCGGCGCCGCGGCGCCGGCCTCGGCCTCTCGATCGTCAAGAGTTTTGTCGAACTGCATGGCGGCAGCGTCCGTATCGAGACCGGCAAGGACAAGGGCACTACCGTCATCTGTGCCTTTCCCGACACGCCGGGCATCCGCGCCGCGGCCGAGTAGCACGCTCGATGGCGGGACTGGTGCTGGAGCGATTTCTCGCCGACGAGGCCGCGACCGCAAGGCTCGGCGAAGATCTGGCCATGTCGCTGCGCCCCGGCGACGTGCTGGCGCTCAAAGGCGATCTCGGTGCCGGAAAGTCGAGTTTGGCGCGGGCGCTGATCAGGGCGATGGCCGACGATTCCCGTCTCGATGTGCCGAGCCCGACCTTCACGCTCGTCCAGAGCTATGAGGCGCGCGTTCCCGTCCATCATTTCGACCTCTATCGACTGTCGGCGGCGTCCGAGCTCGACGAACTGGGCTTCGATGAGGCTTTGGCGCAAGGCGCTGCGCTGGTCGAGTGGCCGGAACGTGCAGAGGACTATTTGCCAAGGACTTCGGTCCTGATCGAACTGGTCCATCGGGGCGACGGGCGGCTGGCCAGACTGTCGGGGCAGGGCGCCGCCTTCGAGCGCGCCGCGCGATCGCTGGCCATGCGCGATTTTCTGGAAAGAGCCGGCTGGGGCGAAGCGCAACGGCGATATTTCATCGGCGACGCTTCGGCTCGCTCCTATGAGATCGTCTCGCTGCCCGGTCTGCCGCCACGTGTCCTGATGAACTCGCCCAGGCTGGTGCTCGGGCCGCCGGTGCGTGACGGCAAACCCTACGCGGTGATCGCCCACACCGCGCAGTCGGTCACGGCCTTCGTCGCCATCGACCGGGCTCTGCGGGCCGGTGGCGTCAGCGTCCCGGAGATCCATGCCGAGGAGCTCGAGCAAGGCTTTCTGCTGCTCGAACATCTGGGTTCGCAAGGGTTTCTCGGCGACCATGGCGAGCCGTTGGCCGAGCGCTATGCGGCCGCGGCCGAACTGCTTGCCATGATGCATGGCAAGGCCTGGCCCGATCGCATGGAGGCCGCGCCCGGCATCTTCCATCATGTGCCGCCCTTCGATCGCGACGCCATGCTGATCGAGGCCGATCTTTTGGTCGACTGGTATGTGCCGGCGATATCAGGCGCCCCCGCCAGCGACGCCTTGCGCGCCGGCTATACAAAAGAATGGAATACAGTCCTCGACCGGCTGAAAGGCCGGGAATACACGCTGATGCTGCGCGATTTCCATTCGCCCAACATCATCTGGCGAGGCGATCGTTCCGGCCATGACCGCCTTGGCATTGTCGATGTCCAGGACGCGCAGATCGGCCCGTCCGCCTATGACGTCGCCTCGCTGGCGATGGATGCCCGCGTCACAGTATCGCCCGACATCGAGAAGCGGACGCTCGATGCCTACATCGCGGCGCGCCACGCGGCTGGCGGCTTCGACGAGGAGGCGTTCGTCGAGACCTATGCCATCATGGCGGCGCAGCGCAATTCGAAGATCCTCGGCATTTTCGTGCGGCTCGAAAAGCGTGACGACAAGCCCTATTATCTCAAGCACCTGCCGCGCATTCGCGATTATCTCCGGCGGGCGCTGGCGCATCCGGCGCTCGCGGGCCTGCGGGATTTTTACGTCGCGCACGGCCTGCTGGAGGAACGGCCGCTGTGACGGCGCACCTTAAAACCGCGATGGTGCTCGCCGCCGGGCTTGGCAAGCGCATGCGGCCGATCACCGATACGATGCCGAAGCCGCTGGTCAGGATATCAGGCAAGACATTGCTCGACCGGGGCCTCGACAGCCTGGCCGAGGCAGGCGTCACCAAGGCCGTGGTCAATGTCCACTATTTCCCCGAGCAAATCGTCTCGCATGTCGCCGGGCGCGCTGCTCCAAAAGTGGTCATATCGGATGAAAGCGAAAGGCTGCTCGATTCCGCAGGCGGCATCGTCCATGCCTTGCCCGAACTGGGAAAGGTGCCTTTCTACATCGTCAACGCCGACACTTTCTGGGTCGACGCCGGCGCATCCAATCTCGCGCGCCTCGCCCTTGCATGGGATGCGGCGAAAATGGATATTCTGCTGATGCTCGCGGATATCAAGTCAGCGACCGGACATAGCGGCGGCACCGATTTCCTGATGGCGCCGGACGGCGCCCTGCGGCGTTCGAAGGGCGATGCGGCGGGCCTGATCTATGCCGGTGCGGCCATCGTCCATCCCAGGCTTTTCAGGGATGCGCCGGCCGGGCCGCACTCGCTCAACGCCTATTTCGACAGCGCCATCGCTGCCGGCCGCCTGTTCGGCATGACCATGCACGGCCATTGGATCACCGTTGGCACGCCCGATGCCATTCCGTTGGCCGAAGCGGCGGTCGCCGGCGCGCTTGCCGATCCGGCCAGCGCCCTCACTGAGTTGAAATGAGCGGCTCCCGCCGCGTTTTCTCGATCCCCCCCGGAGCGCCGTTCCTGCCGACGCTGGCCGAGGCCTTGCTGTCAGGCCGGCTCATTGCGGGCTTCCGCTTCGACGGCGATCCGCTGGCACTGGCCGATGTCACCATCTATGTGCCGACCCGCCGAGCCGCGCGCGCGCTGCGCGGCGTCTTCGTCGACGTGCTCGGGCGTCGCTCGGCGATCCTCCCGGTGATTCGCCCGCTTGGCGAGTTCGACGAGGACGAAGCTGCATTCGAGGCCGAAGCGGCGGCCGCTCTCGATCTGGCGCCGCCGATCGCCTCGATCGAGCGCCTGCTGCTGCTGGCGCCGCTGGTGCGGGCCTGGAAACGCCGCCTGCCGGCGCATGTCGCGGCCCTTTTCGACGAGGAAATCGTCGTGCCGGCCTCCGCCGCCGATGCCATCTGGCTGGCGCGCGATCTGGCCCGGCTGATGGACGAGATCGAGACGGAGGGCACTGACTGGTCAAGGCTTGCCGATCTGGTGACCGGCAATCTGGCTGGCTGGTGGCAAGTGACGCTCGATTTCCTCGGCATCGTCACCGACAACTGGCCGAACATCCTGGAAGAGCGCAATCGCTCCAATCCCGCCGCGCATCGCAATGCGCTGATCAGACTTGAAGCGGCGCGGCTGAAGCGCAACCCGCCGTCCGGGCCGGTGATCGCCGCCGGCTCCACCGGATCGATCCCGGCCACGGCCGAATTGCTCGCCGTGATCGCCGGCCTGCCCGGGGGCGCCGTCGTGCTGCCCGGCCTCGACACGACGCTGGACGAGCCGTCCTTCCAGGCGATTGCCGCACCTGGCGCCCGCCCGGCTCTGCTTGGCCACCCGCAATACGGCCTGGCCAGGCTGATCGGCAAGGTCGGCGTGCTGCGCGGCGATGTCGAGGCGATCGCAATTGCCGAAAGGCCGCTGGCGCTACGCGCGGCCCTTGTCGGCGAGGCGCTGCGGCCGGCGGAAACCACCGAATTGTGGGCCGAGACGCGGCTCGGCTTTACACCAGGCGAGATCGCCGAGGCCTTTGCCGATGTGACGCTTCTTGAAGCCGCCAGCGAACGCGACGAGGCCGTGGCGATCGCCGTCGCACTCAAACGCGCCGTCGAAGAGCCCGGCCGGCGCGCGGCGCTCGTCACCGGCGACCGTGCCCTGGCGCGGCGTGTTGCGGCCGAACTCTTGCGCTTCGGCGTCATCGCCGACGATTCCGGCGGCACGCCGCTCGCCAACACGCTGGCCGCCGGCCTGCTCAGGCTGGCGCTTCAGGCCGCCTTTCGCCCCGGCGATCCGGTCGCGCTGCTGTCGCTGCTCAAGCATCCTCTGCTTGGCCTTGGCTTGGAGCGCGCCAGCGTACGCCATGCCGCGGAGATCGTCGAACTCGTGGCGCTGCGCGGCGGCACCGGTCGCCCCGACATCGCGTCGCTGTCGGAACTCTTCGAAGCTCGCCTTGCTGGCTTGAGTGGCGACAAGCGCCAGCCCTTCTGGTTCTCGCGCCTGACTGTGCGCAGCATCGAGGCCGCCCGCGAATTGCTCGTCCGCCTTGCCGCCGCGCTGGCGCCGCTGATCGCTCTTCGCGGCGAGGGCGACACCGATCTTGCCGCGCTGAGCAGAGCCAGCGTCGTCGTGCTCGAAAATCTCGGCCGTGCCGTGGATGGCAGTCTGAGCGGCCTTTATGCCGGCGACGCCGGCGAAAAGCTCGCCGAGCTGTTGCGCGGGCTGGTCGCCGCCTCGGTGCCGTTTTCCTTCGCCGCGACCGAATGGCCCGATGTGATGGAGGCGCTGATCGCGCCCGAAACGGTCAAGCCGGCGCAAGGCACCGACCGGAACATCGCCATCTGGGGTGCGCTGGAAGCCCGCTTGCAGAGCGTCGACACGCTGGTCATTGGCGGCTTGAACGAAGGCGTGTGGCCGCGCAAGCCGGAGAGCGACCGCTTCATGTCGCGGCTGATGAAGAGCGGTATCGATCTCGAGCCGCCCGAACGACGCATCGGCCTTGCCGCTCATGATTTCCAGATGGCGATGGGCGCGAAGAAGGTGGTGCTGGCGCGCTCCGCCCGCTCCGGCGATGCGCCGGCGGTGCCATCGCGCTGGCTGCAGCGCATCCTCACCTTCATAGGCAAGGACCATGCGACGGTGCTTAGCCGACGCGGCGATGAATTGCTGGCCTGGGCGCGCGCGCTCGATGCTGGCGAGAAGCAGGATTTTGCGCCGCGACCGCAGCCGAAGCCGCCGCTGGCTGTCAGGCCAACCCATTTCTCGGTTACCGAGATCGAAACGCTGCGTCGCGACCCCTACGCGATCTATGCCAGGAGGATCCTCGGCCTGATGCCGCTCGATCCGGTCATCCGCGATCCGGGCGCCGCCGAGCGCGGCACGCTGTTCCACGCCATCCTGCATCTTTTCTCGGCTGATGTGGCCGACCCGCGCGCGCCGGAGGCGCTGGCCGGCCTTATCGCCGCCGGCCGCGCCTGCTTTGCCGATGCCGTCCTTCCCGCCGATGTCGAGGCCGTGTGGTGGCCGCGCTTCGAAAAGCTCGCCGGCGGCATCGTCGAATGGGAGCGCGGCCGCGCCGACGCCGTGGTCCGGCGGCATGCCGAGGAGCGTGCCCAAAAAACCGGCGTCGGCCAATCCGGCGTGACGTTGTCCGGCTATGCCGATCGCGTCGATCTGCTGGCCGGCGGCATGGCCGACATTCTCGACTACAAGACCGGCTCCTCGCCGTCCAAGGCGCAGGCGCACACGTTGCTGTCGCCACAATTGGCGCTGGAGGGCGCGTTGCTGAGGCGCGGCGCCTTCAAGGGGCTGGGTGCGTGCGAGCCATCGCAGCTGGCCTTCATCAGGCTGAAGCCGAATGGCGAGGTATTCGAGGAATCCATCCTCGAATACAACCGCAAGCCAAGAACCGCCGCCGATCTCGCGGAGGAAGCCTGGGCGCGACTGGAAAAGCTGCTGATCCACTATGCCGACCCGGCGACCGGTTACCTCTCGCGCGCATTGCCGTTTCGCGAGGGCGAGACCGATGGCGACTACGACCATCTCGCCCGTGTGCTCGAATGGTCCGCCGGTGGTGATGCCGACGACGACGGAGGGGAGGCGTGAAGAAAGCCTATCCGATCCCGACCGACACCGCCATGAGCCAGGCCAGGGCCTCCGACCCGCGGAATTCCGCCTGGGTGTCGGCCAATGCCGGATCGGGCAAGACCCATGTGCTGGCCCAGCGCGTCATCAGGCTTCTGCTTAGGGGTACCGATCCGTCGAAGATCCTGTGCCTGACCTACACGCGCGCCGCCGCCGCCAACATGTCGAACCGGGTGTTTTCGACACTCTCGGAATGGACGGCGCTTGGCGATGCAGAGCTTGCGGCGAGGATAGAGGCGCTGGACGGAAGCCGGCCCGACGGCGATACCATGCGCAGGGCGCGCCGGCTGTTCGCCGAGGCGCTGGAAACGCCGGGCGGGCTGAAGATCCAGACGATCCACGCCTTCTGCGAATCTGTGCTGCACCAATTCCCGCTGGAAGCCAACATTCCGGCCCATTTCGAAATGCTCGACAGCCAAATGGAGGCTTCGCTGTTCGCCACTGCGCGCCGCGACATGATCTCGGGCACGGCCGCGGGCGACGCCGGGTTGGCAGAGGCTTTCGCCGCCGTGCTCGAGCGCGGCGGCGAGGCCGGGCTCGACGCATTGCTTGCCGAGATCGTGCGCAAGCGCGACGGGTTGCGCACCTTCATCAGCACGGCCGGCGGCGATGGCTTCCGGGCGCTGTTCGACGAGTTCCGGTTCCGCCCCGGCCAGACCGCCGAGGATATCGCGGCGTCCGTCTGGCCGCTGCCGGGTTTCCTGCCGGACTATTTCGTCACCTTCACCCGCGCTGCCGAAGCTGCCGACGCCCGCATCGTGCTGAACAACATCTTGCCCTATGCCCGTCTTGCCTTTGCCGAAGACGATCCGATCCGGCGGCTGCAACTGTTGGGCAAGGCCTTCCTGCGGGCGGATGGCGCTCCTTATGAGCCGGCAAAGACATTCAAGAAAGCGCTGCTCGACCGCTTGCCGGATCTGCCGGAACGCTATCTGGCAGCAGTCGACGCCATCCTCGAAATCTCCGACCGGCTGGCCCTGTTCAGGATGCTGGAAGGCACAAGCGCCGCCCTGACCATCGCCGACTGGCTGATCGCCCGCTACGAGCAATTGAAGCGTGCCCGCGGTTTCCTCGACTTCAACGACCTCATTACCCGCACGGTCAATCTCCTGGCGCGGCCCGACGCCGGCCCTTGGGTGCAGTACAAGCTCGACCAGGGCATCGACCACATCCTGCTCGACGAGGCGCAGGACACCAGCCCCGACCAATGGGATGTGGTGAGACGGCTGGCCGAAGAATTCTTTGCCGGGCAGGGCGCGCGCGACATGCTCCACCGCACCATCTTTGCCGTGGGCGACGAAAAGCAGTCGATCTATTCCTTTCAGGGAGCGGCGCCCGATTCCTTCGCCGACTCAAGGCTGCTGTTTGCCGGCAAGGTGCGCGACGCCGATGCCGCCTTCGCCGATCTCAAGCTGACCTGGTCTTTCCGCTCGAGCGACGACGTTCTTGCCGCGGTCGACCGCGTCTTCGCCGATCCCGCCGTGCGGCGTGGCATCAGCCACGATCCCGATCCGCTGCGCCACCAGGCTATCCGCACCGACGCGCCGGGCTATGTCGAGGTCTGGCCGTCGATCGGTGCTGAAGCCGTCGACGAGCCCGACGACTGGACGCAGGCCGTCGACCACGCCCATGCGCCGGCGGTGCGCGTCGCCGAAAACGTAGCAGTGACCATTGCCGGCTGGATCGGCGGCGGCGAGATCGTCGAAGGCCGCGGCAAGAAGCTTCGACCCGGCGACGTCCTGGTGCTGGTGCGCAAACGCGATCGCTTCGTCCATGCGCTGACGCGCGCATTGAAGCGCCGCGACATCCCGGTCGCCGGCGCCGATCGGCTCAGCCTGCCTGGCCATATCGCGGTCAAGGACCTGATCGCGCTTGGCCATTTTCTCATCCAGCCGCAGGACGATCTGTCGCTTGCCTCCGTGCTGCGCAGTCCGATCTTCGACGTTTCGGAAGAGATGCTTTTCAAGCTAGCGGGCGAGCGGCTGCCCGGTCTCCCGTTGATCGCTTCGCTCAAAGAGCATGCCGGTGACGGGGCTGCCCTCGCCACCATCATTGCCCAACTCGACACATGGTCCAACGAGGCGGCGTTCAAGCCGGTGTTCGAATTCTATGCCGCCGTTCTCGCACGCAACGGTCTGCGCAGGAAGATGATCGCACGGCTCGGGCCGGAAGCCGGCGACATACTCGACGAGTTCCTGAATTTCTGCCTGGCAGAGGAGCGGACCGGCCTGCCGGGGCTGGAATCCTTCCTGTCGACGCTGGAGAACGCCGGTCCCGAGATCAAGCGCGAGATGGACCAGACGCGCGACGAGGTCCGCGTCATGACCGTACACGCCGCCAAGGGCCTGGAGGCGCCGGTCGTGTTCCTGGTCGATGGCGGCTCGGCCCCCTTCAGTGACCAGCATCTGCCGCGGCTGATGCCGTTCGACGGCTCGGGCGCAAACTGGGACGGCAAGGGCTATCTCTGGCGCTCGGCCAGCGAAGTCGCCAATGGTTTTTCGCGGGCAGCTTCCGTCCGCGCCCGCGAACTCGCCGACGACGAATACCGCAGGCTTCTCTATGTCGGCATGACGCGAGCAGAGGACCGGCTGATCGTCTGCGGCTACCACGGCAAGCGGGCGCCGAGCACCGGCACCTGGCATTCGATCGTCAGCCGCGCGCTGGTCGGGGCGCCGGAAAGCACGCAGCGGCAGCACCCGGCCACCGGTGAGGCCGTGCACCGCTTTCACGTGACAAAATTGCCGCCAGTCGCACACGCGGCAGCCGAGGAGGCGCAACAGACGCAGCAATTCGGGCCTTTGCCGAAGACGCTGTTCCAGCCCTTGCCGCCCTATGAAGACCTGCCGCGGCCATTGTCGCCCTCCGGCGCCTCGGCCTTGATCGACGAGACGAAGGAAGCGCTGATCGACACGGGCTCGCCGGTTCTGGATGTCGAGGCGGAGCCCGGCTTTGCCGTGATGCGGGGACTGGCGCTGCATAAATTGCTGCAGATGCTGCCCGGCATCGCCGAGTCCGAACGCCGGGATGCGGCGACGCGCTATCTCGAACGCGCCGGCGCCGGGTGGCCTGATACCGAGCGCGACAAGGCTTTGGCCTCGGTGACTGCGATCCTTGCCGATGCCCGCTTCGGAGCGCTGTTCTCGCCGTCCTCACGCGCGGAGGTCGCGGTCATGGGCAGCCTTGAGGTGAAGGGCCGGTTGCGCTCCATCTCGGGCAAGATCGATCGGCTGGCGGTCATGCCGGGCAAAGTGTCGATCGTCGACTACAAGACCAATCGGCCGGCGCCGGAGACGATTGCCGAAATTCCACCGGCCTATGTACTCCAGCTTGCGCTTTATCGCGCCTTGCTGCAGCCGCTTTACCCGGGACGTGAGGTCGCTGCCGCGCTGCTGTTCACCGAGGCGCCGCGGCTGATCGAGCTGCCAGGTGCGGTCATGGACGATGCCCTTGCCCGACTCACGGCAGCGTGACACAACACCTGCTTGAACAAGCGCGCGATCACCACCACATTTGGTACGACGAAAAAATCGAAAGGATTCCCGCATGGCCACCGTCAAGGTCGACAAGAGCAATTTCCAGGCCGATGTGCTTAACGCCAAGGAGCCGGTCGTGGTTGATTTCTGGGCGGAGTGGTGCGGCCCCTGCAAGATGATCGCGCCGGCGCTTGAGGAGATCGCCAACGAACTCGGCGGCAAGGTCAAGATCGCCAAGCTCAACATCGACGAGAATCCGGAGCTCGCCGCACAGTTTGGCGTCCGCTCGATCCCGACGCTGATGATCTTCAAGGGTGGCGAAAGGGCCGATGTGAAGGTTGGCGCTGCGCCCAAGACGGCGTTGTCGCACTGGATCAACGGCAATCTCGCCTGATCGTCCTGAAATTCGGACTGACGAAGCCCGGTC